>JANMPG010000111.1:0-36884 GCA_031369745.1 Actinomycetes bacterium | reverse complement strand
CGCTCGAGCGAAGCCAGCACCGACGGGTCGAACGATTGTGCCCCCATCGATAAGCGGTCGTAGCCGGCCTCACGGAGCGCGCGAAGCGACCCTGCGTCAACGGTGTCCGGGTTGGCTTCGATCGTGACCTCGGCGTCCTCGCTGAGCGCGAAGCGATCGCGCATGTGCACGAGCAGCGCGCGCAGATCCGCAGGCGCGAGCGTCGTCGGCGTGCCACCTCCCAGGAAGACGCTGACGAACTCCGTGCCCTCCCATCCGGGGGACGCGAGTTCGGCCTCGGTCAGCAGAGCGCGAAGGTACCGCGGCTGCAGCTCGTCCAGGCCCGCGTAGGCGTTGAAATCGCAGTACCCACAGCGCGTCAGGCAGAACGGGATGTGGACATAGATGCCGGCCCGTTCGTCCTCGGTCACTTCCGACCGCCGGCCTTCGCGTTGTCGTCAACGCGCAGGGCCGCGATGAACGCTTCCTGCGGCACGTCGACCTTGCCGACACGGCGCATCCGTTCCTTGCCCTTCTTCTGGGTTTCGAGGAGCTTGCGCTTGCGGGTGATGTCGCCGCCGTAGCACTTGGCGAGCACGTCCTTACGCTTGGCCTTCACGGTTTCGCGGGCGATGATCTTGGAGCCGATCGAGGCCTGCACCGCCACATCGAACAGCTGGCGCGGGATCAGTTGCTTCAACCGATCGGTCATCTTCTTGCCGTACTCGAACGCCTTGTCGCGGTGCACGACAGAGGAGAACGCGTCGACCGGTTCGCCGTGGAGCAAGATGTCGACGCGCACGAGCTTGGCCTCTTGGAAGCCCCACGGCTCGTAGTCGAGGCTCGCGTAGCCGCGTGTGCGCGACTTCAATTGGTCGAAGAAGTCGAACACGATCTCAGCGAGCGGCAGCACATAGTGCACCTCGACGCGCTCGGGCGTGATGTAGGTCATGTCGGCCATCTCGCCGCGCCGTCCCTGGCACAACTCGAGCACCGCACCCAGATAGTCGCTCGGCGTGATGACGGTGGCGAACACGATCGGCTCTTCGACCTTTTCATAGTCGCCGCCCGAGGGCATCTCTGCGGGGTTATGCACGATCGTGTCCGTGTCGCCCTTGAATACATGGAACTCCACATTGGGTGCCGTGGAGATCAGCTCCAGATCGAACTCGCGCTCCAGCCGCTCGCGGACGATGTCCATGTGCAGCAGCCCGAGAAACCCGACCCGGAACCCGAAGCCGAGCGCCATCGAGGTCTCTGGCTCATAGACCAGTGCGGAGTCGGACAGCTTGAGCTTGTCGAGTGCCTCACGGAATACCGAATAATCCGAACCGTCGGCGGGGAACAAGCCGGACCACACCATCGGCTTCGGCTCGCGGTAGCCTGCCACCGGCTCGGCGGCGCCCTCCTTGCCGGCGAGCGTGATCGTGTCCCCGACCTTGGCGTGGTGCACGTCCTTCAGCCCGGTGACGAGATAGCCCACCTCACCGGGGCCCAGCGCATCGACCGGCGTGGCCTCCGGCGACATCACGCCGGCTTCTTCCGCCTCGGAGACCACGTTGGTGGCGAACATCTTGATCTTCACGTTGCTCGGTAGCCGCCCTTGCTTGATGCGCACGTAGGTGATGACGCCGCGATAGGTGTCGAAGGCCGAGTCGAAGATCAGTGCTTGCAGCGGCGCGTCGGCGTCGCCGATCGGTGGCGGCACCTCGGCGATCACGCGGGCGATCAACTCGGCGACCCCCGCGCCCGACTTCGCCGACACGCGCAAGATGTCGTCGGGGTCGCGATCGAGCAGATGCCCGAGTTCGTCGGCCCGCTTGTCGGGCTCGGCGGCCGGGAGGTCGATCTTGTTGAGCACCGGCACGATCGTCAGGCCCGCATCTCGAGCCAGGTGGAAGTTGGCGAGGGTCTGGGCCTCTAAGCCTTGCGCGGCGTCGACCAGCAAGATCGCGCCCTCGCAAGCGGCCAACGACCGCGACACCTCGTAGGTGAAGTCCACGTGACCGGGGGTGTCGATCAGGTTCAGCTCATAGCCTTCGTGCAGCAGTCGCACCGCCTGGGCCTTGATCGTGATGCCGCGCTCCCGCTCCAGATCCATCTTGTCCAAGTACTGAGCGCGCATGTTGCGGCCTTCGACCGTGTGGGTGATCTCAAGCATGCGGTCGGCCAGCGTCGACTTGCCGTGGTCGATATGCGCCACGATGCAGAAGTTACGGATGTGCGAGATGTCGGTCGACACGGACACCCATGGTACGGGCCTCGAGTGTCGCGCCCCGAGTTGGGCTCGTTCCCGCTGGTAGACTCCCCGACTCGTATGGCAAACATCAAATCCCAGAAGAAGCGCAACCTCCAGAACGAGAAGCGCCGTCAGCGCAACCTCGCCGCCAAGAGCAGCCTGAAGACGTCCACTAAGAAGGTGAACGTCGCGGTCGCCGCCGGCGACGCCGAGGCCGCGGTCGCGCTCCAGCGTGAGGCCGCTCGAGCCTTGGACAAGGCCGCGAGCAAGGGCGTGCTGCACAAGAAGACGGCAGCCCGTAAGAAGAGCCGGCTGGCCAAGGCCGCCGGCTCCGTTTCGGCCTGATCTCGCCCGCTACGCGGCGATCCTGGTGACGAGCACGGGCATCACGACGTCTCCGGGTGCCCCCGACTTCAAGGCGCGATCCGTGTCGGCGACCTGGGCGTGGATCGCAACGAGCTGCTCCAGCGAGAAGTTCCTCGCCTGCTGCTGGTAGCGCCGCGCCTGCCACTCGAAGCGAAGCCCAGCCTGCTTGGCCAGCTGTGCCGGCGGCAACCGGTCGGGCAGCGCCCGCACCTTGATCAGGTCGCGCACGCGAGCCGCGAGAGCCCCGAGCACCATCAAGGCGTCGTCGCCGCCCTCTTCGATCGATCGAAGCGCCCGGATCGCCCCGGCCAGGTCCTTGCCGAACGCCTTGTCGCAAAGATCCCAAGACTTCTGTTCGCCGAGGCCTCGGAATTGCTGATGCACCTGGGCCGGCGCGATCTGTAGGCCCGCGAAGGCACCATGCAGCTGCTCGACCGCAGCGGCGAGCTGACCGATGTCCTCGCCGAGGATGTCGACGAGCGTTCGCGCGGCCGGCGGCGTGAGGTCAAGGCCCGCCGCCTTGGCGCGCTGCACGAGCCACGGCTCGATCTCCTTTCGCTGGAGCTGGACCTGCCGAATGACCCCCACGGGCTCGATCAGCTTGTGCAGCGCGGCCGGCGGCTTGCCTCGTTCGGCGACGGTGCACGCGAGGATTAAAGGGGTCGCGGGGTCGGGCGCGGCGAGGTACGCGGCGAGCTCGGCGTGCGCTTCCTTGGGCAGGCTGCGGCAATCGGTTACCAGCAGGGCACGCGGTTCGCCGAACAGCGACGGCGTCGACAGATCTTGGAGCTCTCCCCCGCGCCACTCCCCGGCATCGATCTCCGTTGCATGCACGGCGCCGAGCAGTTCGAGCGCGGCCTCACGCAGCAAGAACGCGTCTTCCCCCCACAAGAGCATCACGGCCGAAGGGGGCGCAGTCATCGCTCGGACGCTACCACGAGCCCCTGACCGTCGAAGGCGACCGTGATCGTGCCGTGTTCGTCGGTGCGCCACACCTGTGCCCCGACCCCGTACAGGACCGCCAACGCGTCGGGATCGGGGTGTCCGTACGGATTGGGCTGACCGACGCTCACGACCGCGATCTCGGGATCGAGCGCCTGGATGAACTCGGGCAGCGACGTGTCGCCGCCGTGATGCGGCACCCGAAGCACGTCGACGTTGGGGACGGTGCCCGCATCGAGCATCACCTGCTGTGCCTCCCGCTCGGCGCAACCGGTCAGCAGCAGCGTATGACCGGCTGCCTGCATCAGCAGCACGACGGAGTCGTTGTTGGGATCGGAATGCGAGCCATCCCAACATCGATCGGGGCCGAGCACCTGGAACGCCAGATCGCCCACGGTGATCGTTTCGCCGGTGTGCGCCGGCTGCACCGGTATGCCCTGCGCGGCGATCTCGGTGTCGATGTCCCCCTGCAGGTCCGAATGGAAATGGCACGCAGGGTCGTAGTAGACGCTCACGGCGAACCGAGCCAGGACCGAGGGAAGGCCGGCGATGTGGTCCACGTGCTCGTGGGTCGCGATCACGGCGTCGAGGCGCTTCACGCCGAGTGCTGAGAGGCGCTGGGCGACCAGGTCCCCGTCGGGTCCGCCGTCGATCAAGACGGTCGCCCCACCGGGACTGGTGATCAAGGTGCCGTCGCCCTGCCCCACGTCGAGGAACCGGACGGTCACCGCGTCGGGTGGGCCTGCGCCAAGCGCCCCGTTCCAGACCAAGAACGGGGCGAGTGCCACAGCGAACACGACGAGGCGGCGCGACGGATGCCAACCGGTACGCATCCACCACGCCGCACCGACGAAGACGCCGGTGCCCACGACGAGCACCAGCGGTCCGCCGCCGCTCGTGACCCAGGCCACCGGCGCCTTGGCCAGCGTGGACGCGACGACCTCCAGGTATCGCATGGGAACGCCGGCCAGCAGTGCGACCGCGTGGCCGAGGGGAAGCCACACCAAGCCGAGCGCCGACGCGGCGATCCCGAGCAGCAGCGCGGGGGACACAGCCGGGAACGCCGCCAGGTTGGCGACGATCGTCACCCCCGGCACCTCGTGGAAATGGAACAACAGCAGCGGGGTCACGCCGAGTTGCGCCGCGATCGTCGTGCCGGCCGCCATCGCCGCAGGCAGTGGAAGGAACCGGCGCAACCGCTCAGCGATCGGCGTGGCGAGGCTCACCATGCCAGCGGTGGCCGCGACCGAGAGCTGGAACCCGATCGCATGGACGAGCCACGGGTCAAGCACGAGCAGCGCAAGCACCGCGGCCGCGAGCAGCGTTCCGGTGGCGCGTGGCTTGCCGAGCAGGATGCCGGTGAGCGCGAGACACGCCATCGCGCCGGCCCGCAGCACCGACGGCTCGGCCCCGGTGAGCACGACGAAGAGCACGACCACGCCCAGGCCCATCGCGAACCGGCTGAGGGCCCCCAACCGCAGGGCGCCCGCGAACGCCAGCACCGGCGCGAGCACCATCGCGACGTTTTCCCCCGACACGACCAGCAGATGCCCGAGCCCGGTCGTTTCGAAGTCGCGCGTCGTGACCGGGTCGAGTTTCGACGCATCGCCGAGGATCAGCCCGAGCAGCAGGCCCGCTTCGCGCGGCGGGAAGATCCGCTCTATCGTTCGTCCGACGAACGAGCGCACCACCTGTGTCAGCCGGATGAACGCAGCGGGTGCGCCGCCGAGGCGACGCACATCGAAGGCGCGAACGCTGACGGCGATACCGCGGTGCCGGAGCGCTCGCGCGAACCCGGCGTCGTCGGGCACCTGCAGGGTGCCTTCGATCTGCAGCTGATCGCCACGAACGGCCTGGGGAACGTCGTCGTTGCCGCTGACCCAAGCGGTTTCCCGTAGCGCCGCCTCGCCGCTCGCCCATCGCACGTGGGCAACGTCGACCAGCGCGTGCCAGCCGTACGGGCTCGGCGTCGGGTCCTCACGCAGCGTGCCGGTCAGCGTCACCGTGCGGGGAGCCAAACGATGCAACAAGGACCCCTCGATGCGCGCAGCGCCGAGACCGGCCCACCCGACGCCGCAGAGCAGGACGCCAAGGGTCAGGAGCGCGATCGCGGCATACGGGCCGCGGCGCCGGTCCGGCGCCGCGGCGACAACGGCGGCGACCGCGGGGTGCTGGCTGCGAGCCAGCCCGGCGACACGCAACGGGTCATCGCCGCGGCGTCCGGGAGCAACGGCCCAGGCGCCGGCAAGCGCCGCGCAGCCGAACAGGAGCCACGCCCACCAGGGCCACGACGCGACCGGCGCGGGCCGCTCGTCCCATGCGAGCAAGCCAGACCAGAACGCGACGGCAGCCAACGGCGCTCCCCATGCCTGCATCCGGGGTTCACACCGTCACCTGAGAACGGAGGTCCTCCAGCGTCGCGGGTCCGATGCCCGAGACCTCATCGAGTTGATCCACCGACGTGAATGGGCCGTGTTCGGTGCGATAGGCGACGATCGCTGCCCCCAAGACCGGGCCGACGCCGTTCAATGTCTCGAGGGTGGTTTCGTCGGCGGTGTTGATGTTGATCAGCCCGCCCGTGGTGCCGGTCGTGCCGGTCGCGCCCGTGGTCGTGGAGCCGCTCGCCGGATCTCCCTTCTTGGGCACGAGGATCTGCTGACCATCGACGAGCGGCGCTGCGAGGTTCAGCAGGGTGAGGTCGGCGCCATCGCGCGCCCCACCCGCGCGCTCGACCGCATCGATCACCCGATCGCCGGCGTTGAACGCGAACACGCCGGGCTTTCGGACCCACCCCGTGACGTCGACCACCACGGACACCGAGGCGCTCACCGAGGCGGCGGCCGAGCCGGAGGGAGCCGCGCCGGTGGGCACCGCCGCCAAAACCGACGGCGCCGGCGCGAACGAACCCGTCGTCGAAACATCGATCGGTCGTGGCAACGAGCGCGAGTACCACAGCCCAACCCCCGCCAAGAGCAGCACGACCACCACCACGAGGCCGGCGAGTTCTCCACGGGACAAGGCGTCGAGACGTTCGCGGATGTTCATAGGCCCGACGCTACGCTCGGGCTGCGAAGCGAACCGTGACCGACGGCACATCCCATCCACGCCGGGAGCCAAACGCGAGACACTATGCGGATGGAACCCTCGGGCATCGGCTTGGACGAACTGGAGCTGGCGGCGCGCAACCACGCCATGCCGCACGAGGCGCTCCGCTACGACCTCACGCCGGTTGGCTTGCACTACCTGCTGATCCACTACGACATCCCCGAGGTCGATCCGTCCGCCTTCACGCTGACGATCGAGGGAAACGTGGAGCGACCCCTCACGTTCACCCTCGACGAGCTGCGTGCGCGGCCCGCGGTCACGTCCGAGGTCACGTTGGAGTGCGCGGGCAACGGTCGCGCGCTGCTCGACCCACGTGCGATCAGCCAGCCGTGGTTGCGCGGCGCGGTCGGCAACGCGGCGTGGACGGGAACCTCGCTCGCACCTCTTCTGGCCGAATCCGGTCCGAAACGAAGCTCGGTCGACGTCGCGTTCGCCGGGCTGGACCACGGGTTGGAGGGCGGGGTGGAGCAGGACTTCGAACGCGGACTCCCCTTCGCCGAAGCGACCCGGCCCGATCTGTTGCTCGCCTACGAGATGAACGGGCAGCCACTCGTCCCCCAGCACGGATACCCGCTACGGCTGATCGTGCCCGGCTGGTACGGGATGACCCACGTCAAATGGCTCACCCGTATCCGCGTCCTCGACGCGCCGTTCACCGGCTACCAAAACGTGACCGGCTATCGCTACAAGAGGAGCGAGGAAGACCCCGGCGTGCCGATCGAGCGCATCCGCGTTCGAAGCCTCATGGTTCCGCCCGGGTTCCCGTCGTTCCAGCCGCGCACGCGCAACGTCGATGCGGGCCTCGTGCATCTGCGCGGGCGGGCGTGGTCCGGCACGGCGCCGATCGTGCGCGTCGAAGTCAGCGCCGACGGCGGGCAGCGCTGGACGGACGCTGACCTCGGCCCCGAGCCGATGCCGCACGCGTGGCGCTCGTGGTCCTTCACCTGGGAAGCGCTCCCCGGTCGGCGAGTCGTGTGCAGCCGCGCGACCGACGCGGATGGGGCCATACAACCAGACGAACCGGAATGGAACGTCGGCGGCTACACGAACAACGCGGTGGAGCGCATCGAGGTCGACGTACGGCAACGGTGACGCCGGCCGCGCTCAGTTCTTCACGACGAAGTTGACGAGCTTGGGCGGCCGAGCGATCACCTTGACCACCTCGTGCCCCTCCAGCGCACGTTGTGCCCCGGCGCTGGCACGTGCGATCGCGACGGCGTCTTCCTCCGAGGCGTCGGATGCCACCGGCACCTTGTCGCGGACCTTCCCATCGACCTGAACGACGAGGGTGACCGTGTCCTCGACGATCAGCGCCGGATCGAACGTCGGCCACGACGCGCGATGCACGGACGTCGCCTGACCCAGCTCCACGCGCCACAGCTCTTCGGCGGCGAACGGTGCGAGCGGCGCCAGCATCACCGTCAGCGCTCGGGCAGCACTCAGCGCTCCAGCTCCAGCATCCAACGCGCTTCGCATCTCGTTGGTCAGCACCATCAGCTTGGAGATCGCGGTATTGAACCGGAAACGGTCCATATCGTCGGTCACACCCTTGATCGTTCGATGCGTGCGGCGCACCAGCGCGTCGGGCTCCGCGGCGTCGCCCCGCGCCACGGCGCCGCCGACCGCTGCGAACACCCGCCCGAGCCACGCGTGCACACCGGGGCGTTTGTCGGCGTCGCCCGCGATCAGCTTCCAGTCGATGTCGTCTTCGAACGGGCCGGCGAACAGAATCGTCAAGCGCATCGTGTCGGCGCCCCACCGCTCGACGATCGGCATCGGCTCCACGATGTTGCCCTTGGACTTCGACATCGAAGCGCCGTCGTAGATCACCTGCCCCTGGTTCATCAACCGAGGGAACGGCTCGGTGAACCCGACCATACCGAGGTCGAACAGCACCTTGGTGAAGAAGCGCGAGTACAGCAGGTGCAAGATCGCGTGCTCGACGCCGCCCGTGTACTGCCCAACCGGCATCCACCGGTTGACGTCTTCGGTACGGAACGGACCCTGTTGATATCCGGGAGAGCAGTAGCGGAAGAAGTACCACGACGAGTCGACGAACGTGTCCATCGTGTCGGTGTCGCGAACCGCGTCCCCACCGCACGAGGGACACGCCACGTACTTCCATGTCGGGTGGCGCGCGAGCGGCGAGTCGCCGCCCGGCGTGAAGTCGACGTCCTCGGGCAGGCGCACAGGCAGTTGATCATCGGGCACCGCGACCTCGCCGCACGTCGGACAGTGCACGATGGGGATCGGCGCGCCCCAGTACCGCTGGCGGCTGAGCAACCAGTCGCGCAACCGGAAGTTGATCGCGCCGTGACCGCGCCCCTCGGACTCCAGCCACGCGATCACCTCGCCGATCGAGTCGGGGGTCGGCCGTCCGTCGAACGGCCCGGAGTTCACGATCACGCCTTCGCCCGCGTAGGCCTCAGTCATCGTGTCGCCGTCGAGCGTCTCGCCTTCGGGTTGGATCACCGCACGCACCGGCACACCGTGGCGGCGTGCGAAGTCGAAGTCACGTTGATCGTGCGCGGGCACCGCCATGATCGCACCGGTGCCATACCCCATCAGCACGTACGGGGCCGCGAAGCACGGGATCCGCGCCCCGTTGACCGGGTTGACCGCGTGCACGCCCAGGAACACCCCTTCTTTGGTGTCGGCCGCCTCACGATCGACCAGCGACGTCTGCTCGGCCCGTCGCACCAACGGCTCGACCTGTGCCCACGTGCCGCCAAGCTCCGCCAACCCTCGAACCGCCGGGTGCTCGACCGCGAGCACAAAGAACGTGGCGCCCCACAAGGTGTCGGGGCGCGTCGTGAACACGGTCATCTCCTCGCCGGTCTCGGCGATCGTGAACGTGACCTCGGCCCCCTCGGAGCGGCCGATCCAGTTGCGCTGCATCGTCAGCACGCGCTCCGGCCATTCCACGAGGGTGTCCACGTCGTCGAGCAAGCGCTGGGCGTAGTCCGTGATCTTGAAGAACCACTGCGTGAGGTCGCGGCGTTCCACCATGCTGCCGCAGCGCTCGCACGCGCCCTGGACGACCTGCTCGTTGGCCAGCACGGTGGCGTCGGTCGGACACCAGTTCACCGGCGATGCCTTGCGATAGGCCAGTCCCTTGGCGAAGAAGCGCAGGAAGAGCCACTGGGTCCACCGGTAGTACTCGGGATCGCAGGATTGCAGCCGCCGCGACCAGTCGAACGACATGCCCAACCGTTTGAAGGTCGCGGCCTGCTGCTCGATGTTCGCGTAGGTCCACGTCGGCGGGGCAGCGCCCCGCTTGATCGCGGCGTTCTCGGCCGGCAACCCGAAGGCGTCCCACCCGATCGGGTGCAGCACGTTGTCGCCGCGAAGCGCGCGATAGCGCGCCACCGCGTCACCACCGCTGAACGCTTCGGCATGGCCCATATGCAGATCGCCCGACGGGTACGGGAACATGTCGAGCGCGTAGAAGCGCGGTCGCTCGTCGCCCGGCTCCTCGGAGGCCCGATAGAGGCCCTCGGCTTCCCACGCGGCAACCCACCGCGGTTCGATCTTCGATGCGTCGTAGCGGCGGCTCATGATGCTGCATCGTACCGAAGCGCCCGGCAACTCCCGGCCAAGCCCGCGGGTAGACTCCGCGCCCATGCGACCGGGACGTCTGTTCGTGCTGTGCCTGGCGATCGCCGCCGTCGCTGTTGCCTGCACGGCCGACGGCTCGCCCCAGGCCACCTCGACCGGCACCGATGGCGCCTCGTCGACGGCCGAGCCCAAGGGCGTCAACAAACTCGACCACTTGATCTTCATCGTCCAGGAAAACCGCAGTTTCGATCAGTACTTCGGTACCTACCCCGGAGCCGACGGGATCCCGACCAACCCCGACGGATCGTTCTCGGTCTGCGTGCCCGACAAGTACCAAGACGGCACGTGCGTGCCGCCCTACCTCACGACGTGGGTCGATCAAGACGGCGGGCCGCACACGCATCCGGCGTCGGTGCGCGACATCCATGGTGGCGCGATGGACGGGTTTATCGACACCCTCAAGCCCCTCGCGTGGAAATGCTGGGTCTCGCGCACGCCGGCCAAGTGCAAGGAACAGCTCGGTCCGGACGGTCAGCCCGACGTGATGAGCACGCACCCTCGCGAGGCGATCCCGAACTACTGGGCCTACGCCGACAACTTCGTGCTCCAAGACGCGATGTTCGCGCCGGTCGACTCCTCGACGCTGCCCGCGCACCTGTTCCTCGTGTCCGGATGGTCGGCGGCGTGCAAGGACACGACCGACCCGATGTCGTGCCACAGCTCGGTCTCGCTTCCCGGCAAGGGCTTGCGCTGGGCATACGGGGAAGATCCGATCTACGCATGGACTGACGTCACGTGGCTGCTCGACGAGCAAGGGGTCTCCTGGCGGTACTACGTGGGCAACGACACCTGCGCCGACCCTCCATGCCCGGATCCGGGCCGCGACTTCTACGGCACCACGGACAACCGCAACGTCCTACCCGGGTTCACGAGTTTCGGCGAGCGCGACGGCTTCGACGACAACATCCGTGTGGTCGACGAATACCTGGCGAGCGCCGCCGACGGGTCGCTTCCCGACGTTACCTGGATCGTCCCGTGGCCCAACGTCTCCGAGCATCCCGGGGGGCCTGCCACCACGAAGAGCGGCATGGCCTACGTCACGCGACTCATCAACGCAGCGATGCAAGGACCGGATTGGGACTCGACCGCGATCTTCCTCACCTGGGATGACTGGGGGGGGTTCTACGACCACGTCGTGCCGCCGCGCGTCGATGAGCTTGGCTACGGGCTCCGCGTGCCCGGCCTCGTAATCAGTCCCTACGCGAAGCAGGGCTACATCGACCACACGACGATGACCTTCGACTCCTACCTGCAGCTGATCGAGGATCGGTTCCTCGGCGGCCAGCGGCTGGACCCCAGCACGATGTCGCGACCCGACAGCCGAACGAGCGTGCGCGAGAACATCGCCGGCTCGGTGCTCGGCGCGTTCGATTTCACACAGGAGCCCCGCCCCCCCGATGTGATGAACCCGTGGCCCTGGAGCGAGCCGGAACCGTTCCCCTCCTTCTAGAGCGGCCCGGCCGATACACTTCGCGACCATGCGCTCCCTGCCGAAGCTGTTCGCCGTGGGCGCGATCGCCGTCGCGGCGGTCGTCTCGTGTACGGCGGGCACCAGCGGTACCACCAGTGGTCCCGCCAGCGGGGGAACCGGCACCGCATCGCCACAGCTGGTTCCCAAGGGGTTGCAGAAGCTCGACCACCTGATCTTCATCGTGCAGGAAAACCGCAGCTTCGATCACTACTTCGGCACCTACCCCGGAGCCGACGGGATCCCGACCAACCCCGACGGATCGTTCTCGGTCTGCGTGCCCGACAAGTACCAAGCCGGTGCCTGCGTCACGCCCTACGTCGGTCATTCGATCGACCAAGACGGCGGGCCGCACAATCACGAGGCGGCGCTCGCCGATGTGAACGGCGGGGCGATGGACGGTTTCATCCAGGCGCTGCATCCCGCACCGAACAAGTGTCCGCTCGTGCCGACCGGCAAACGGTGCGACGACTACCTCGGCCCCGACGGACAACCCGACGTGATGACCACCCTCGGCCGCGACGTCGTGACGAACTACTGGTCCTATGCCGATCACTACACCCTGCTGGACCACCTGTATGCGCCCGCCGACTCCTGGACACTGCCGTCGCATCTGTTCTTGGTGTCGGCGTGGTCGGCGATCTGCCCCGACGTCGAGGATCCGATGAGCTGCCGCACCGATATCGACCTCAAGGGCGATGCGTATCGATGGGACTACGGTCAGCCTCCGGTCTACGCGTGGACCGACGTCACGTGGTTGCTCGATGGCGCCGGCGTGTCGTGGCGCTACTACGTCGGCGACACCACGTGCTGGAAAGGTACGTGCGGGCGCCACAGTCTCAACTGGGAGGGAACCGCGTACAGCAAGAACCCGCTGCCGGGGTTCACCAGCTTCGGAAGCGAACGCGACGGGTACACCGAGAACATCCCCCCGGTGAGCGACTTCGTGGCGGCGGCCGCCGACGGCACGCTGGCCGACGTGACGTGGATCGTCCCCGGTTCGATCAACTCCGAGCACCCGAGCGGCCCCGGAACCGTGCTCGACGGCATGGCCTACGTCACGGACCTGGTCAACGCCGCGATGCAGGGCCCCGATTGGGACTCGACCGCGATCTTCGTGACGTGGGACGACTGGGGCGGCTTCTACGACCACGCCGTGCCGCCGCGCGTCGACGACATGGGCTACGGACTGCGCGTGCCGGGTCTCGTGATCAGCCCCTACGCAAAGCCGGGGACCGTGAACCACACCACATTCTCGTTCGATTCGTTCCTGCGGCTGATCGAAGATCGGTTCCTTGCGGGCCAGCGACTGGATCCGGCGACCGACGGACGGCCCGACTCCCGGCCCGGCGTCCGCGAGAACATCGCAGGCAGTCTGTTGCGCGCGTTCGATTTCTCCCAGGAACCGGTAGCGCCGCTCGTGCTCGACCCGTGGCCCAATGGCCACCCCGAGGCGCCGTGACCGCTCGCACCCCCCGGCTCGTCACGGTCACCGCTCTCGTCGGGGCATGCATCCTGCTCGCCGCCTGCACGGGGCAACGAAGCACCGCGGCCGACGGGAGCCTGAGCCCCACCGACGGCAGCGCCGGTGCGCAGGGCATCGACAAGCTCGACCACCTGATCTTCATCGTGCAGGAAAACCGCAGCTTCGATCAGTACTTCGGCACGTATCCGGGCGCCGACGGGATCCCCACCAACGCCGACGGCTCGTTCGCGACGTGCGTGCCCGATACCTTCCAAGGCGGCGTATGCGTGCCGCCCTACGTGACGCGCGCGATCGACCAGGACGGCGGACCCCATGACCACGCGGCCTCGGTCGCAGACGTGAATGGCGGCGCCATGGACGGTTTCATCGGGTCGCTGGACACGCGGTCGAACAGGTGCTGGGTCGATCGCACACAGCCGGAGTGCGCCTATCAACTGGGGCCGCAAGGGCAGCCCGACGTTATGAGCACGCTGAAGGGAGCAAGCATCCCCAACTACTGGTCGTACGCGGATCACTACGCGCTGCAGGACGCGATGTTCGCACCGGTGGACTCCTGGACCCTGCCCGCACACCTGTTCTTGGTGTCGGGGTGGTCGGCCGCCTGCGCGAACCCGCGCGACCCGATGAGCTGTCGCACCGATATCAATCTGAGCGATCAGGATCTGCGCTGGGACTACGGCGAGAAGCCCCTGTACGCATGGACGGACATCACCTGGCTGCTCGACGCGAACGAAGTCCCGTGGCGCTACTACGTCGGACCCGACACCTGCCAGGAACCGCCGTGTCCCGACACGGGTCGCAAGTTCTACGGCACCTCCTACAACCGCAACCCGCTCCCCGGGTTCACCAGCTTCGATGAGCGCGACGGGTACCGCGACAATGTGCGCTCTGTCACGGAGTATCTCGGCGCCGCCGGCGACGGGTCCCTGCCGGCTGTGAGCTGGATCGCGCCCGCGTCCAACGTCTCGGACCACCCGGGCGGCCCGAGCACGATCCGGACATCGATGGCCTACGTCACGCGTGTGATCAACGCCGCGATGCAAGGCCCGGACTGGGACTCCACGGCGATCTTCCTCACGTGGGACGACTGGGGCGGGTTCTACGATCACGTCGTGCCGCCTCGACTGGACAACATGGGCTACGGCTTACGCGTGCCCGGTCTCGTGATCAGCCCGTGGGCCAAGGCAGGCTCGATCGACCACACGACCTTGTCCTTCGACTCGTACCTGCGACTGATCGAAGATCGTTTCCTGAACGGACAGCGCCTGGATCCCCGCACCGACGGGCGCCCAGACTCGCGGCCGATCGTCCGGGAGGCGCACGCGAAGCCGGTGACGCGCGCGTTCGATTTCTCCCAGGAGCCACTGCCGCCGCTCGTACTCGACCCCTGGCCGTGGAAGGGGCCTGAGCCCTACGCCTCGTTCTGAGGCTTGGCTCCCGACCGATCATGCCCCGCAGACGACTCGCAGCCCTCACCGCGATCGTGCTGATCGCCGCTGCGTGCACGGCGACGACAACCACGTCCGGCGCCCCAACGACGTCATCGGTCTCCCCGACGATGCCGACGGGACACGGCATCAACAAGATCGAGCACCTGATCTTCGTCGTGCAGGAAAACCGCAGCTTCGATCACTACTTCGGTACGTACCCGGGCGCCGACGGCCTTGCGACCAACCCCGACGGATCCTTCGCGGACTGCATCCCGAACACGTTCCAAGGCGGCGCCTGTGTCGGGCCCTACATCAGCGAATCGATCGACTTCGACGGCGGCCCACATGCGCACGCCGACTCGGTGCGCGACGTCAACGGCGGCAAGATGGACGGATTCATCGCGTCGCTGAAACCGCGCCCCGACTACTGCTGGACCGTTCCCGATCAACCGAAATGCCCGGCGCTGATCGGCCCGGAGGGCCAGCCCGACGTCATGAGCACGCTGCCGCGCGACCGGATCCCCAACTACTGGGCCTATGCCGACCGATTCACGCTGCAAGACGCGATGTTCGCCCCGACCGACTCGTGGACCCTGCCGTCGCACCTGTTCCTGGTCTCGGGCTGGTCGGCGTACTGCTCGGACACGACCGACCCGATGAGTTGCACGAGCGATCTGTCGCTCAAGGGCGATCGCCGATGGAACTACGGCGATGACCCGAAGTACGCGTGGACCGACATCACCTGGCTGCTGGATCGCAACGACGTGTCGTGGGCTTCCTACGTCGGCAACGACACCTGCTGGTTGCACCCCCCGTGTCCCGAGCCGGAGCGTCGCGGGTTCGAGACGAGCTACCAGCGAAACGTCCTGCCGGGGTTCACGAGCTTTTGGAACGGCGAGCGCACGTCGGGAGTGCAAGACAACACGCTGCCGGTGAACGACTACCTCGCCGGCGCGGCCTCGGGCGATCTGCCCTCCGTGTCGTGGATCCTCCCGACGGCCGTCACGAGCGAGCACCCACACGGTCCCTCGACGATCCAAACGGGGATGGCGTTCGTCACCCGGCTGGTCAACGCCGCGATGCAAGGTCCCGACTGGAACTCCACTGCGGTGATCGTGACGTGGGACGACTGGGGTGGCTTCTACGATCACGTGGTGCCGCCGCGCGTCGACCGCAACGGGTACGGGCTGCGCGTGCCCGCGCTCGTCATCAGCCCGTGGGCAAAGCCTGGCTACATCGACCACACGACGCTGTCGTTCGATTCCTACCTGCGGTTGATCGAGGACCGTTTCCTCGACGGTCAGCGCCTGGACCCGGCGACCGACGGCCGTCCCGATTCCCGCCCGACCGTGCGCGAGCGCCTCGCCAACCCCATGCGAGCAGCCTTCGACTTCAACCAGGAACCGCTGCCACCGCTGGTGCTCGATCCGTGGCCGTGGGACACACCCGAGCCGCACCCCTCCTTCTGAGGGCTCAGGCGGGTGGCTGCCAATCCCCCAGCGTGAGCAGCTGATCGGGGCCGTCCAGATCCAGCGGCTGGGCATTCCCGCCCCCGTTGAGCACGACGATGTCTTGCATGCCGTCGCGATCGAAGTCGACCATCTGCGCGGTGTCGCCGCAGCCCGCGAGCTCCCCGGGCGGCAAGGCCGGCAACCGCGCCTCGGTCCACGTGTGCCCGGTGCCATCGTTTAGCAGAAGCGCATCGGGCGCGTTGACGCGGTTCTTGCACCCGTCGACGGCGTATACGTCCGGCGCGCCGTCGCCGTTCACGTCGCCGATCGCGAGCCCGTGGCCGTGCGACATCGGCCTCGTGTACACGGGCGCGCCGAACACCCCGTCGCTTCCGGCCAGACGGATCTCGATGCCGTCGAGGTGCACGAGCACGAGGTCCGCGATCCCGTCGCCGGAGACATCGAAGATCTCGGCGCCGTTGGCCTGCGGACCGGTCGGTACGCCGAACCGATCGTTCGCCCGCACGAAGCGATCGCCGTGTCGCAGATACAGGAACACCTCGTTGTCTCCGCAGAGCAAGAGGTCATCCCAGCCGTCGCCGTTCACGTCGACCGCCTGAGCGCACATCGAGCCGTCCTGGCGCGTGATGCCCATGTCGAGCTCGCGGAAGCGTTTCCCGCCGACGTTCACGTACGTGCGGTTCGGCGTCGTGTGGTCGTCGTAGCGCGGCGTGTCGTTGCCGATGAACAGGTCGGGATACTCGTCGTGGTTCAGGTCGATCCATACCGGGTGCCGACCGCGACCCCACACGTCTTCGACACCCCAGGCGTGCGCTTGGTCCGTCCACATGCCGGCAGGTCCCTGGATCCACAGCTCGTTCCACTTCTTGGCGAGGCCTTGCTGTGCACCTTTCGCGCACAAGATGTCCAGCAAGCCGTCGACGTTCGGGTCACCGAAGGAGCACCCGTGACGGTCCGGTCGCGCGTGGAGCGTGTCCACCAGGCGCATCAGCGGTTCGAAACCGATCGTGGTGTCGCCTTCCGGCTGGTTCATGAAGAGCTCGGCAGGTCGAGAACCGTGATGGCCGATCAGCACGTCGTCCCATCCGTCGCCGTTCGCATCGGCCACGGCGACCGCGTAACTCGACTCGTGCTGGCGCAAGCCAACCATCGGTCCGATATCGCGCACATGCGGCGAGCTCGAGCCGGCGGCGGGCGCCACCGTCGCCAACAGGCCAACCGCCAGCGCACACACGACGAGACCGGACACAACGCGCATGGGCGCAAGCTTACGTGTCAGTTGCCGGACACAACGGGCAGCAAGCCGGCTTCGCGCCGCACGAGCGCCGGGACGTCCTCGGCCGGCACCGGCCGCGAGAACAGGAAGCCCTGAGCCAAACGACACCCATTGGCACGCAGGAATCCATACTCCTGCGTGGTCTCCACGCCCTCGGCCAGTGGGGTCATGTTGAGACCCTGCGCCAGCTGGATCATCGCGCGCACCATGCTCGCTTGGCCGACGTCGTTGTGTACGTCTCGCACGAACGTCTTATCGATCTTCAACACGTCGACCGGCATGTGCTTGAGGCGTGCCAGCGACGAATACCCGGTCCCGAAATCGTCCAAAGCCAGCGTGAAGCCCCACGCGTGCAGGTCGGTCAAGATCTTCTGCGTGCGGTCGGGGTCGGCCATGGCCGTCGACTCGGTGATCTCCACGATCACCCGGTTGGGCTCCACGTCCCCGGCTCGCAGGCTGCTCATGATCTTTTCCGCCAGATGCGCCGACCACAGCTGCCGCGGGGACAGGTTGAAACCGAGACGCAGATCCAGACCTTGCGAACGCCATTCGCGGTGCTGACGCGCAAGCTCCGCGATCACCCAGTCACCGATCGCCTCGATCAAACCGAGCTCCTCCGCCAACGGGATGAACTCCAGCGGAGGCACCAGACCTCCCGTTGGGTCCTGCCAGCGGATCAACGCCTCCAACGACTCCACCGCGCCGGACTCTATGTCGATGATCGGCTGCCAATGCAGTACCCAGTGCTCCTCGCGGACGGCCTCGCGCAGTCGCGAGGTCAGGGCAAGCTGGTGTTTGGGATCCGTGTCGCTGCCGGCGAACACCGAGAACCCGCCCGGAGCATGTTTCTTCGTGCGGTACATGGCTGCGTCGGCGTTCTTCATCAAGGTTTCGGCGTCCTGTGCGTCCTGCGGGAACAAACTGATCCCGATCGAGCCCGTCGTCAGGAACGACGTGCCATTCAGGTCGAAGGGCTCGGCCAGTGCCTCGCGGACGCGATCGGCGACGACCTCGGCCGAGGCAAGCGCGGGGTTGGAGTCGGCCGCTTCCGTCTCACGATCGATATCGCCCAGCAACAGCAAGAACTCGTCGCCGCCTTGACGCGCGACCACGTCGGTGTCGCGGGTGCAGGTTCGAAGCCGGTCGGCGAGCTGCGCCAGCAGCAGGTCGCCTGCGTGGTGGCCGAGGGAGTCGTTGACCATCTTGAAGTTGTCGAGGTCCAGGTACAGCACGCCGACGGCGCCATCGTTGCGTCGCGCGCGCGCGATCGCCTTTTCCAGCAGCTCCTCGAACAGCACGCGGTTCGGCAACCCGGTGAGCTTGTCGTGGTACGCCAGGAACGCCACCTGTTCCTCAGCGTTCTTGCGCTTGGTGATGTCGAACATCACGCCTTGGATCATCCACGGGTCGCCGTGCTCGTCATCGATCGGGAAGGCCTGCTCGAGGACCCACCGGATCGACCCGTCCTTGTGGACCATCCGATACTCGTGGTTGAGCTGCGTGTGGCCATTGTATGCCTGCTGATACTCCTCCCAGGCGCGGTCGATGTCGTCGGGATGCACGTGGTGGCGCCACGCGTACGGATCGGCGAGCCACTCCTCGGGCTCGATCCCGATCAGGTCGGTGATCTGCGGACTGACGTAGACCGACGTGTCGTTCTCGTCGACCGGGTCGAGGTACACCACGGCCGGGATGTGCTCGACCAGGGCTTGATACTTCGCTTGCGCCTCGAACTGGGCATCGCGACCCGCCTGCAGATCGGACAGGTCACGAAGCGTCACGACGAGGAGTGGCTCGCCGGCATCGATGGCGCCGATATTGACCTCAACCGGGAACTGCTCGCCACCGCTTCGCATGCACAACGCCTCGACGCGAGCGTCCGGCGGTAGCGACAACAGTTCGCTCGCCACGAGGAGCTCGATCGTGCTTCCCACCAGCTCGTCGCGGGTGAAGCCCGTCAGCTCCTCCACGCGGCGGTTGGCGTACAGGATCTGTCCGTCGGCGCGCGCCACGACGAGGCATTCCGGTGTCGCTTCCAGCAGCGACCCAGGTTCGATCCCGTCCGCGACCCGCGCGAACGCGTCGTTGCCCTCGGGGCCGGTCTCCGAAGCCCGCAAAGCCATGCCGAACAACCTTCCGTTGGTATGGCAGAGGCTTCGGCCTGCGGGGGCGCCTACCTAAGCATCAGCTGGAAGGCGTGCGCTCTTCCATGCCCCACGGCGATCCGTACTCGGTGAGCAGGTCCAAGAACGCGTTGGGCTCGAAGGCTTCTGGGCCGAGCACACCGGCGCCGGACCACGACCCGCTGGCCAATAGCTCGAGCGCGATGACCGGGTTGATCGCGGTCTGCCACACGACCGCCTGCGCTCGGTCGCGCCCCCACGTCTCTTCGTTGTCGACGACGTGATACAGGTAGACCTCACGCGGCTTGCCGTCGGTGCCCGTGCCGGTGACCCATGTGCCGGCGCAGGTCTTGCCGCTCATCTGCGGCCCCAGCGTCGCCGGGTCGGGCAAGCATGCGGCCACGACGTCGCGCGGACTGACCTGCTGGCCACGAACCATCACCGTGTCGGTCTTGTCCAGCCCGAGCTTGTGCAACGTCTTCAGCACGTCGATGAACTCGTCGCCGAGCCCGTACTTGAAGGTCGCTCGTTGGCAATCGATCCATCGCGGGATCAACAGCACCTCTTCGTGTTCGACGTGGACGCACTCCACCGGCCCGATGCCCTCGGGGAACGTGAAGACCTCGGGCTCGGAGAATGGGGGAAGGGTGAACCAGCCGCGGTCCTTCTCCCACACCACCGGCGGGTTCAAGCATTCCTCGATCGTGGTCCAGATCGAGAAGCCGGGCGCGAACTCGTAGCCGCTGACGACCAGGTCGGCCCCGTCACGCACGCCCACCTCGTCGATCTGGCTGAACAGGTGGTCTTGCGCGTAACGGGCGAAGACGTCGGACAATCCCGGCTCCACGCCGACGCCGCACAACGCGAGCAGTCCCTTGGACTCCCACGCTGCAGCCTTCGCGAACTGCGCGTCACCGAGCTTGTCCCCCGGCAGCTCGAAAGGCTTGTCGGGGTGCGGGTGCGACAGCGACATGGCCATGTCGAGGTACGTGACACCCGCGTCGAAGGCGCCATCGAAGATCGGCATCACGAAGCGCGGGTCGACGGCGTTCAGCACGTGCGTGATCCCCTGCGCGCGACACAGCTCGGCGACCGCGGCCGCGTCGGAGGCGTCGACCTGCGCCGCGCTGAAGCGACCGGTGCCGTTGTCGTAACGGTCGACCACGCTTCGCGCCCGGCCCTCGTCGTAGTCCGCGAACACGATGTGCTCGTAGAAGTCACGACGCGCCGCGATCGGCGCGAACGCGGCGCCCACCCCACCGGAACCAACGACCAGGATCTTCATCGGGGCCTCTCCCGCTCAGACATTCGCAGCAGTGTACGAGAGGCGCCCTGACGTCTTCCACTGCCGCGACATCGCGATCCGCAGACGCTCCTCGGGCGTTCTCAGGTGGTCGGGGTCCTCCGGGGAGGCGTTCCTCGAGCACATCGACGAGCCGATGAGGCTGATGGCGGACCTGGTTCGCGACGGGCGCTTCGCAGACGAAGCGACGGCGATCTTAGCCGCGCGCAGTTAGTCGATCGGGCCCCGGCCGAACGCACGGAACGGCTCGGGCGCATAGGCGGCGAGGGCGTTTGACCAGCCGAGGAGCGCTTCGTGGATCGCCTGGTCCTCGTGCACGAGCCACGCGAGGTGCCGCAGGCCGTGCTCGACGATCTGCGAGAGGTGCACCTGCCGTGGCGGGCCTGTGGCATGCCCCCTCGCAAGCTCGACGCGCGTCACCAGCTCGACCTCGAAGGCATCCGGCAGGCGCGAGGGCGCATCGATCACGACGAGGAACGTGAGCACGATCTGACGCCGCACGACCCGCCACGACGTCGAATGCACCATGGTGGGCGCAAGCCCGAGCGCGGCCACGGCATCCACGATCGATTCCCCCGGGTCAAGATCCGGATCCCAGCGTGCCCGCAACGTCTCCCGCCCTCGCGGGAACAGATGGCGGATCCCCTCGCCGTCCCGGTAGAGCACGATGGCTTCGAGGGATGGGTGATCCACGCGGGAACCTTACCGGTGGCCGCCAGCCGCGTCGCGAGATCTGGCTGGACGTCGCGGCCGAACTGGAGTAAACCGAACCCATCCCAATGCCGAGCCGCCTGGGGGAGAGCCATGACTGTCGAGTTGAACGCACTGCGTGAGCGCGTCCGGGGCGAGATCGTCGTGCCCGGCGATGATCGATACGAGGAGTCGCGCGCGGTCCACAACGCGATGATCGATAAACGGCCCGCGGTCATCGTCCGCTGTGTGGACGCGGGCGACGTGATGGCCTCGGTCGACCACGCGCGCGAGAACGGGATCGATGTCGCGATCCGCGGGGGCGGCCACAGCGTGCCGGGGTTCGGCACGTGCGACGGCGGGGCGGTCATCGATCTGTCGCAGATGCGCGGCGTGCGGGTAGATCCCGCCACAAAGACCGTTCGTGCGTCCGGCGGCGCGACGTGGGGTGATTTCAACCACGCCACGAACGCGTTCGGCCTGGCCACCACCGGCGGCATCATCTCGACGACGGGCGTCGCCGGTCTCACCCTCGGTGGCGGCATCGGTTACCTGACTCGAGGCCAGGGCCTCTCGCTCGACAACCTGATCTCCGCAGACGTCGTGACCGCCGATGGCAAGATGGTGCAAGCCAGCGAGCGTGAGCACGAAGACCTGTTCTGGGCGATGCGTGGCGGGGGCGGCAACTTCGGCGTCGCGACCGCGTTGGAATTCCGGCTTGCCCCGATCGACACGATCTACGGCGGGCCGATGTTCTTCGCGCTGTCCGACGCCGGCGCGGTGCTGGAGTGGTACCGCGCGTTCATCGCCGACGCTCCCGAGGAGTTCGGGGGCTTTCCGGCGTTCCAGATCGCACCGCCACTGCCGTTCATCCCCGAGGAGCGGCACGGCGAGACGCTCCTGGCCTTCGTCTCGTGCTGGGCGGGGCCTGTGGACGAGGGCGAAACCCACCTGAAATCGCTACGCGACGTGGCGCCGATCGTCGCCGAGCACGTCGGTGCGATGCCGTACCCGATGCTGAACGCCGCGTTCGACGGCTTGGTCCCGCCCGGATTGCAGCACTATTGGAAGGCCAGCTTCGCCACGGAACTCACCGACGACGCGATCGCTGCGCACCTCGAGCACGGCCCCAAGGTTCCGGTGGTGAACTCCACGGTGCACATCTACCCGATCAACGGGGCAGCGCACCGCGTCGCGTCCGACGACACCGCGTTCGCCTACCGCGACGCGAACTTCGCCACGGTGATCGCCGGCATGTGGCCGGATCCCGCCGATAACGACGCCAACACCGCATGGGTGAAGGACTACTACGCAGCCATCGCGCCGCACTCCGAAGAGGGCGGCTACATCAACTTCATGGCTGGCGACGACCAGTCGAGGATCCGAGCCAACTACAAGGGGAACTACGACCGCCTGGCGACGATCAAGCGCACATACGATCTCGACAACCTGTTCCACCTGAACCAGAACATCGCGCCGGCAGGCTAGGCTCGACAGAGCAGCCCTTTGACCTATCTACACGTGGGCTTGCGATGCCTAGGCTGCACGGATGACACGTCTTCGGAGCATGTTGCTCATCCCGACCGTCACTGCCGTTCTCGTCGTGCCGGCCGCTGCGGCGAGTGGGGATCCACTCCCCTCGCCCGCCGTCGAGTCGGCGAGCTGCATGGGCTCGGGTTCGGCCTTCTACGGCACGTTCGCCCCACAACAGCGCGCGTTCGTCGCGCGGTTCGTGATCGATCAAGCGACGGCGACTGGCATGGCGCCGGGGGGCACGTACAAGTTCTTCGCACAAGAGAAGGAGGGCGGATCGATCCCAGCACCTTGTGGGACACGCATCGAGTAGTGGACGCAAGGGAATTCGATACCCCTTCTCTGACCTGCGGAAACAGCCTTGAGCCGGTCGCGATACACGCTGAACCCGAGGGATCCTTGACGCGGGCAGCTGAGGATCCGGCCGCTCGCGGGACGCGGGTCCTGGGTGTTAGTCCGCCACCTGCACGGCGTCGGGTGCCGTCGCCGAGAGCTCGCCCGCACTCCGTGAGCGGAAGCGCGTCCACACTGCGTCGGCGAGCTGACTCGTGCCGACGATCGCGAACGCCAAGAGAAGCGTATGTGCTGGCAGCAGATAACGCACCTCGAGGCTCTTCGCTCCGAACTCGGTGGTAGTCAACAAGGCGACGAAGGCGAGCCTACTGACGGCACCGACGGCCAACCCGATCGCGAGAACCGACAGTGCCGCCTGGGGCCACCGCGGCCGCACGATCGGCGTGAGCAAGCCAACGAGTGCCGTGACGATGAGGCAAGGGAGCAGCGGCGCATAGAGTTGGAAAAGGACGCGGTACGGCCAGTCGTTCGACGTGAAAGTGCGCACTTGATCCTCGGCCTCGGGAAGGGTCGCCGGGATGCCGCGAATGATCTGGGCCAACTCGGCTCGCATTCGGGGCGTCCCAAGCCCGCTCCTGTAACCCGGAGGTAGCTCGTAGTAGCCGGTCGACGTCACCGTCTTGGAGCCCCAGTTCCGCATGAAGTCAAGGAACGGACCGGACGAGAACAGCTGCAGGGACTGCAGCTGGGTCGGAAGCCGGGGAGTGCATTCGAGCTGCCCGCTGTCGCAGCCGGCCTGGATCTGGGCGTCGAGCTCCCCGAAGAATCGCTGTGCGCTAGATCCTGTGCGGAAGTAGCCGAGTATCGCCGCCGCGTCGCGGAGGCCCCTCCACACGTGTGCGGCACACGGCCGCCGCGGCGTGACGCACCCCCCGGGAGGATCCAGATAGGGCTGCAGCGATCTCGCTAACGGACTGACCGCGTAGACGGCATCGCGTTGGGCCCGCGTGATCGGATCGTCAGGGGCGGAGACGCCGCCCGCCACCCTGCGCCAGTCCGCGTAGGCGCGCCCGTAACTCCCGTAGACGAGGTCGCTCGTGACGGCGACACCGTACTGCCGCTCGTTCATCATGGTGACGCGGATGATCGCCGCGGCACCCAACATCCCGATGATGGCGGAGACCAGCGCCACTCGGCCGAGCCCGCGAAGCACCCGGCTGCCTTGCATCTGGGTTCGTGGCTTGCGGAACCACCATCGAACGACGACACACAACGGCAGACCTGCGCCCACCACCAACAGCGTCGGCACGATCCACACCGTCTCCTCGCGACACAGCGAGAACACCCCTGCCGTCACTCCTGCGATGACGGCTGCCGTGACCACCCACGGCAGCCGTGCATGTGTGACCGCCGCGTAGACGGCGAGGAACACCGTAGCGATCAGGAGCAGCGTGAGCGAGGAATACCAGCTGTCCCGAGTGGCCCTGGAAGCCCAGGTGTCGAAGTTGACAGGATCAAAGGCGAGCACCACGTACACCGCGAGCGCCACGACGGAGCGTCGGGTCACGACCCAGACGCAGATCGCCACCGCGGCGGCGGCGAGGAGGTGCGTGAGTTGCTCACCGACCTTGAGCGGCACACCGGACCGGTACATCGCCGCGACGAACACAGGGTAGCCCGGCCCCTTCAGCAGGGTGTACTTGTCGAACGGGCCCAACCATCGACCCTGAGCAAGGTACGAGGCTGAGCGCAGGTACAGGCGGTCGTCCACGAACGCTCCACCGTGGGTGAAGGGCATGCCCCAGCGCAGCATCACGCTCAGTACCGAAACGAGCGCCACGACCGTCCACCCGATGGTCGTGGGCCACGACGGGCGCCAACGTCGCGGCGGCTCGAGCGGCGCCTGTTCCGACCCGTCGCTCATCGGATCCACGGCACAGGTGCGGTCCGCTACCCCTCGTCCGGCGCCGTGCCGCGTTCATCGACGATCGTCGAGAGCGTGGGCTCGGGCCGCGCGGCGACGAATGTGATGTCGCCGAGCCATCCAACGGGGATCTTCGGATCGAGAAGGTTGGCAACCGCGGATACAGCCGCGCCCGTGCGAGGATGCGACGCCGCCGCCCGACGGGCGATGTAGGACAGATGGAAGGAGCGGGGCGCGATCTGCCAGTCGACCAAACGGAACCCGGCGCGGCGCAGCATGGCGGTCAAGGTTCGCTCGCTGAAGTAATGCAGATGCGATCGGATGAACCATGGCCAATCCCCCTCCCGAAGTCGGGAGTGGGGACCGTCCAGATTCACGGTGGACAAGACGAGCAGTCCCTCATCGTTGATCATCCCCCGCAGGTGCTTGAGCGCCTCCAAAGGATCGTTCAGGTGCTCGAGAACGTCGAGCATCACGATGACGTCGGCGGCATCCGGCCCGTCATCGAGATCCTCCACCGAGCCCTGCTCGAGGTGAACGGCGAACCGGAGAGCGCCCTCGTCCACGGCCCACTTCGAGGGTTCGATGCCACGCTCATCCCACCCGTGCTCACGAGCGACGTCGAGGAAGAGGCCGACGTTGGACCCGATCTCGAGCAGACGCCGGCCGGCTACCTTGAATCCACCCATCTGTTCGAGGAACCACCCGAAGATCTCCCGGCGCGCCGGTTCCTCTGTCAGGTACTCCTCGTCCACCACTTGCGTGTAGTTGTCGACGATCTCCTCCGGCTGCAGCGTGGGGATCGACGAAACCATCCCGCATCGCATGCACTGGGCGATGTCGTCGTGTTCCGCCAGCGCCCCCGTCGTACACGCGAACTCTTCCACCGGGACCGCCCCGCGTGCCGTGGCCGGGTACAGGAGCATCATGGTCGTCCGCCCGCACAAGACGCACACATGCTCACGAGCCGGTCCGGTTCCCAGGATCCGGCCCCGTTCACTACCGCCAAGGGTCACGGGGTTCCGCCCACCGCGACGCCCTCGCCTCGCGCACCGACGAGCCGTGTAGACGAGACTCGAGAGCACGTATCGCAGCGAGCGCACGACCGAGATCGACGAGGACTCCTTCGTGTACCGCGTTGGGATCGGGACCTCCACGACCCGCTGGCCGCCGGTGACGGCGTCGACCAGCAGCTGCGTGTCGAACACGAAACCCTCCGAGTAACCGAGGAACGGGAGAGACTCCAGGCAGTGTCTCGTGTACGCACGGAGGCCGCTGTGCATGTCGGTGAACCGGGAGCCCAGCATCAGGTTCTCCAGATGCGTGGTGATCCGGTTGCCGATGAAGCGGTAGCGGGGCATACCTCCGCCCATCGGGTCTCCGAGACCCGCGAAGCGCGAACCGAATGTCATGTCTGCGTCTCCGGCGAGTATGGGCGCGATCAGGAGTGGAACGGCCTTGGGGTCGTACTGGTAGTCCGGGTGCAGCATCACCACGATGTCCGCTCCCGCCTCCAAGGCCTCCTTGTAGCAGGTCTTTTGGTTGCCCCCGTAGCCCCGATTCTCGTGGTGAACAACCACACGGATCCCGAGATCTCGTGCCACGGTCACGGTGCCGTCTGGGCTCGCGTCATCGACCAGGATCACTTCATGCGCCAGGCCAGCCGGGATGTCCGCGAAGGTCTTCTCGAGGGTTCCCTCCGCGCGATAAGCAGGAAGCGTGATCACAACGCGCATATCGGGAGCCTTCTTCCTCGGGGCTGGTTGGGCTGGCCGGGGCATGGGTGCCGATGAGTCTATCGTGCGCGATACCCGCGCATCGCGGGACCCCGGCGCCTGCTCGAAGTCAAGGCCACGCGGGCCGACGTTCCTCGACAACCAATCCCGACCTCGAGTGCACCGTCTTCGATGAATATCGCCTCATGGACGGGATGGCGGTGCAGTGCTCGTTGTCACCAGGGCCCACAACTCGATCAGGGCTCGATCCGCATCGAGTCGAGGATGGCACGCATCTCTGCCACATCCTTCCGCGGCGAATTCGGCGACCAGTTCGCCTCGATCATCAGGCGGGTGCCCTCGATGTCGAGGATCCAGAACTCCTCGGCGTGGCCGGGCTCCGAGTAGCCGTAGAACGCGTCCCCTCCTTCGGCTGCGTCGACAGCCGCGACCCAGCTCTTGAGGGTGCCTTCCGCGCATCCGGCGAAGCGGCGGTCGTCTCCCTCTCCCTTGACCGGCAGGTCGGGCACGGTCAGTTCCAGGTGCTTCCCGCGGTAGCCGTAGATGGTCACGTCCTTCGGTGGCGACGCCACCCGGAACGGGGGCAGGTCGGCCAGCGCGGCAGCGAGGTCGTCGACGCTCGGTCCGACCGATGGATCGGCCCACGAATGGTCGCGGCACCCATCACTGACGAGGTTCGTCACGGTGGTGATGCTCACCATGACGTGCCCATCATCCGCGGGCTTGGCCGCGCCGATCCATTGAGCCCATCCCTCAGCGGGAACCTCGTACACCACGCGGAGCGGGGTGGAGGGGTCGAGGTCGGGGTCGATGAAGTAGGTCCCCGGCTCGAGCGGGGCGAAGGGCTCGAGCTCCATGATGTCCTGGACCGTCGGTGTGGGACTCGGCTCGCTCGGCGTCGTGGTGCCCGCGTCGCTCGAGCTCGGTGGCGAGGAAGCCGGAGCGTCCACCGCCTCCGAACCCGATGCGCATGCTCCGAGCGCGAGCATGATGACCAAGGCGAGCGATTGTCCGTGACGGGTCTTCATCGTGCCGCTCCTTCCACCCGAGGCGGTCCCAGCAGGAGAACGCGCCGGGTGCCTCAGCCCAGGTCGAACTCGAACGAGCGAACGACCGGCATCGCCGCGTCCACCTGCGTCCCGTCGATCGCGATCAGGACGCTGCCGCCGTTCGGCAGGTCGAGAAGGATCAGCCGCATCGTGGCGAATTCGGGATATCCGTTCCGATCGCGGAGGTAGAGGCCCTCGAACAGCCACACTGCCGCGGACCCGGGACAGCTCTCGCGCCACGTGTCCGCGAGCGACACGTCGAGCAGGTAGCCCGTGAGCCCGGCGACCTCCACGGGCGACGGTGCCTCCGTCGCGATCGCCGGATGGTTCGCCACCCACGTCGCGACCTCGAGCGCGGAGGTGCCGACCGTGGCATCGGCGTGGGGGGAGCACCCCTCGTCGGGTCGGGGATCGCGACGAACGGACAACCCCGGGTGATCGAGGAGGTAGATGCCTGGATCACCCGGATCGTCCCACCCGTCCGACCACCCCGGCGTCCACAGGTCGAATGCGCCGCGCGTGTCCCACGGGTTGTTCCATCCGGCCGGGACGGTGAAGGTGAGGGCGGGCTCGAAGCTCTGCGACGTGTACGTCCCCTCTCCGAGCGGTCCGAGGCACACCTGACTCGGCGGTCCGTCCTGCGAATCCAAACACGGGCCGGTCCACGTGCCGGTCGTCTCGCCGGTGACGGTCCCCGGCGGCTCGGTCGGCTGTCCCTCGCCCCCCGGGATCGTCGTCGGCGCGCTCGAACGGATCAGGCCGACGCCCCCCACGGCGAGGAAGATCGCGCAGGCGATCCCCAGCACGCCGGCGACCGCCGTCCTCGCCATCCGTCGGTAGCCCCGGTGAAGCAGCGGCTCCGGATCCACGGGCGTGGGGAGCACTTCGTCGGCGACGCGCGTGAGGAGGTCCCGGACGTCGATGTCGTTCATGAGATCACCCCTGGGGTCGTGCGGAGCGCCTTGAGGCCACGGGCGACGAGCGAGCGCACGGTGGCCGGGCGGCAGCCGAGGAGCTCGGCGATCGTGGCGTCCGGGAGGTCCTCGTAGTAGCGGAGGACGAGCGCCGTTCGCTGGCGGAGCGGGAGCCGGAGAAGCGCGGAGCGGAGCGTGTCGTGTGAGGCGAAGTCCGGGTCGGTGTTGACGTCCTCGATCCTCGGTCCCTCGCGCTCCAGGTACGCCCGCTCGACCGCTCTGCGCCGGAAATGGTTCTTCGACAGGTTCACGATCGTGCGTCGCAGGTACGGCTCGAAGGCATCCGGGTCTCGGAGAAACCGGAGCCGACCCACGAACCGGACGAACGCCTCTTGGACGAGGTCCTCCGCGGCGGCTTGATCACCGGTCAGCAGGTACGCGAGCCGGATGCCGCCGGGCGCCGACCGGACGTACGCGTCGGCGAGCCGGCTGCGGAGACCCGCGTCTGGATCCACGGCCGATATCACCCCTGTCCGATCGTGCTCCATGTCCTTCTGACACGCGAGCGCGGCGTTCTGTGGCAGCCCGGTGGCGACGGCCGAACGCAGAGCTTCGATGCGACGTTCGGGCGTCACCGGGCGCTACCGACCGCGTGGAATCGTCGGCCTCGCCGCGACGACCTCGACGTGCGCGTGCTGTCCGAAGATGGCGAGCTGCTGTGACATCTGACCCTCGATCCGAGCCGCGACTACTAGGCGCAGAGATCGTGATGCGCGGCTACGATGCCCTGACACATCCGGCCACGATGCCCTGACACATCACACAGTGGACCCAAGGGGATTCGAACCCCTGACCTCTTGGCTGCCAGCCAAGCGCTCTACCAGCTGAGCTATGGGCCCGTGGATCGCCCAGTTTACCGGGCGCTTCGTGCCGCGCCCGCGATCGCCCACGCAGGGCGAGGCGCGTCACGCCACAGCCGTTCGAGGTCGTAGTAGGCGCGCTCTTCCTCGCCGAACACGTGCACGACCACGTCGATGTAGTCCAGAAGCAGCCAGCCGGTCTCGTGGTCGCCCTCACGCCGGACCGGTCGCAGATCCAGCTCGGTTCGGATCCGCTCTTCCACGGCCTCGATCACCGACCTCAGCTGCGGGGCTGACGCGACCGAGCAGATCACGAAGTAGTCGGTGATCGACAGCAGCTCCGCGACGTCAAGCACGACGACATCGGCCGCCTGCTTGTCGCGGGCGGCTTCGGCCGCCGCGGTTGCGATGGCTTTGGAGATCGGAGCCGTTGTCGTCATGCGTGATAGTCCTTGCCGACGATGATCGTCACGTCGGCCAACCCCGATGGTATCGAGGACTGGATGACCTTCCCGACCCCGATGGCCTTACGAGCATCTTGGGCGGCCGGCTCGTTCTCGGCGCCGGCCGCGATGATCTCGGTGGTTTGGTGATCGAAGGTATCGGCGTTTTCGGAAAGCACGATGCGGAAACCGGCTGGGATCAACTGTGCGCCGACCGCCTCCCCGACCCCCGGCTCGCCATTGCCGTTGCGCACCTCGGCGCGAACCGGGGTGGGCGTTGCGAACAGCTCCGCCATCAGCTCGTTCTCATCGGGCTGGGCGGGGATCAGCGCGGTTCCTCCCACCACCTGCGTCGGCATGATCTCGACGCGAGCGCCGCCCGACCCGAGGATCGCCGCGGCCGCCTGGGCATCGTCGGTCTCGACGAGGTCAGTCGGGGACAGATTGGGCTGCGCTGCGAGGAACGCTCCCAACACGCTCGCCCACCGCGCGGCGGTATCGTCGGCGTCCTCCTCGAGCAGGTCGCTCACCTGCGCGCCGCTCAGGTGGGTCTGCCCGGGCCCCATCACGTCGTTGCCGACGGCGTACACGTCTTGCAGATCGACGTTCAGGCCGCCGAGCCGATCCACCACCGCGCCGAAGCGCGCGAGATCCATCACGGCGTAATGCTCGTTCCAGGCGCCGTCGACGTTGGATACGCCGACCCGCATCGACTCGCCGGGCAGTTCTTGCAACTGCTCGCTCGCCAGTTCACCGGCGCCGGGCATGACCACCGTCATGTCGGGCGGCAACACCACGGCCGCAGACGCCTGCGCACCGCCCGCGCCAACGGTCGCGAGCAACGCGTTGGGCGCGCCCGTCACCGACATCGCCAGCAGTTGCGCGGGCCCGGCAGCCACCGTGGCGCTGCTCGACGCGGTCGGCGTCGGGGTCGCCGTCTCGGCCTCTCCCCCGGCGCGCACCACCACGACCACCAAGGTCACGGCCACCACGGCGGCACCCGCGATCGTTTGCGTTCGCCACCGCTTCCGTACCTGGCCGGACCGCTCGGCGCGTGAAGGCCGCAGGCCGCCGGGGTCGCTCATCGGTACAGCCCTTCGTCTCGGATGTGTGCCTCGACGCCGTCGGGCACCAAGAATCGGATGGGGCAGCCCTCGTGCACGCGCCGACGGATGTCGGTGGAGCTGATCGCCAGTGCCGGGATCTGCATCACCGAGACGTCGGGGTGGGCGGCGAACGAGGCGACGTCGTAGCCGGGTCGCGTAGCCGCGATGAAATGCGCCAGGTCGAACAACGAATCCGCATCCTTCCAGTCGATGATCTCGAGCATCGCGTCGGCGCCGGTGATGAAGGAAAGCTCGACGTCGGGGGTGGCGGCGCGAAGCGAGCGAAGCGTGTCGACGGTGTAGGTGGGCCCGCCGCGATCGACCTCGATCCGCGAGACGCGGAAACGCGGTTCTGGTGCGATCCCGATCTCGGTCATGCGGTAACGGTCTTCCGCCGAAGCGACGACCTCGTGCTCCTTCATCCAGGGCCGCCCCGTAGGCACGAACACGACCTCGTCTAACGTGAACTGGTGCAACGCTTCCTCTGCCGTCACCAGATGGCCGACGTGGATGGGATCGAAGGTGCCGCCCATCACTCCCAGGCGCATTCCCATCGATCGGAGTCTAGGCGACGGATCCATCGGAACCGGTGAAGAGCTGCAGCGTTGGTTGGTGCTCCTCGTAATGCTCGGTCGTGGAGTCGAAGAACACGCGCTTGGCGCCCTTGGACGGCGCCGAAAGGGTCGTGAGCGCCGATCGGAGGCGACCCCGGGCCTCCTCGAGCTCGAGCCTGGTGGCGTCGAACGTCAGCTCGCGCGACCCAGCCAGGAAGCCGGCATTGATGTCGTCGGTCGAGCGGCCGGGGTCCGGCTGCCACTCGGAGCCCCAGCCCGCGTTGTGCGCGACCACGGCACTGGCTCGATCCATCCACCCTGCGATGTGGTGACACACGTCTGCGACCGACCACCCTTGGGCGTCACGCTCATGCGGACGGCTCGTGGCGAGCTCGTCGATCAAGCGGGCGCACGCCACCCACGTCTCGGCCTCGGTTTGCAGCAGCTCGCCCACCTCCGGGTCCGACCCGACGCCGGACAGCCACGCCGTCAGGTCGTGCACGTGCTTGGCGTAGTGGTTCGGTCCCGTCTCCTCGAACCAGCTCCAGGCCGCCGACGTGATCTCGGGAAGCACTTCCCACGCGGCCCGAGCCCGCGTCCGGGCGGCCGCGATGGCCTGCTCGGCCTCCGCCCTCGTCACCGCGGCCGCCCGGTCGGCCTGCTCGGCGTTCATGGCCGCGACATCGTCGGGCGTCTCCCCCGCCTCGGTGAGCGGGTCCCACGTACCGTCGGTCATCGCCGTGAGCACCCGGGAGCACTCGTCCAGCCACGCTGCCACGTGAGACGCCACGATGATCGGGGTCCACCCTTGGGGCGTGACGCTCGGATCGGTCCACCGCTGATCCGGGATCTGCGCGAGCACGCCTGCCAGCGACACCGCGCCGGCCGCCTCTTCGGCGAGTAGTCGCTCGCGATCAGGCATCCGCCGGCTCTTCGGCCTCGGCGATCAACGGGCCCGCTTCGGGCAGATAGTCGAAGACGCGGCCACGGATGTACACGTCGTCGCCTTCCTTGGCGCCCATCGCGGCGAGCTTGCGGTCGACGCCCTCCTTCTTCAAGCGGGCCTGGAACCACTCGACCTGGCTCTCGTCGTCCAGATCGGTCTCCATGATCCACCGCTCGACCTGCCGGCCCTCCACTTCCCAGTTGCCGTCGGTTCGCCGGGTCACGGTGAAACGCGCTCGGCCCGGCCGCAACACGACGGTCGGCTGATGTTCGGCGGCAGACGCCACGCCCTCCTTGGCCAGCAATCCGAGACGCTCCAGCAGGTCCTCGACACCGTCGCCCGTCATCGCGGAGATGACGGAGGCATCGGCGCCCAACGGCGCGACGGCCGCAACGGGGTCGTCCACCAGATCGGCCTTGGTGCCGACGACGACCGCGGGCCGAACGGCAAGCTCGGGGTCATATGCCGCAAGCTCGGCGCGCAAGATGGCGAGGTCCGCTGCGGGATCCGGTGCGGACAGATCGACGACCAGCACGAGCGCTCGACACCGCACCACGTGGCGCAGGAACCGATGACCGAGACCCTTGCCGGCGGCGGCTCCCTCGATCAGTCCCGGCACATCGGCGACCACGAACCGGTCGTCATCGGCGCCGGCGACCCCGAGGTTGGGAGTGAGTGTCGTGAATGGATAGTCCGCCACCTTCGGCCGCGCCGCGGTCAACCGCGACAGCAGCGTCGACTTGCCGGCATTGGGCAAACCCACCAGCCCGACATCGGCGACCGTGCGGAGCTCCAGGGTGATCGTGCGCTCCTCGCTGTGCTCGCCGGGCTCCGCAACGCGCGGGGCGCGGTTGCGCGAGCTCGCGAGCGATGCGTTCCCGCGGCCACCTCGGCCGCCGGTCGCCACGACCGCACGGGTCCCGACCCCCACCAGGTCGGCCACCAGCCCCTTGTCGCCGAACACGACCGTGCCATCGGGCACCGGCAGCACCAGGTTCTTGCCGGTGGCGCCGTCGCGCTTGGCCGAGCGTCCGGACGCGCCGTGGCCGGCACGCTGATGTGGGTGCTCGGACAGCCAGGACAGGTCGTGAACGCCCGCAGTGACCTCGAGGGTCACCGAGCCCCCGTTGCCACCGCTGCCGCCATCAGGGCCTCCACGAGCCTTGTACGGCTCGGAGTGCATTGACGCCGAACCGTCTCCGCCACTGCCGGAGGAGATGAACAGGGTGCACTCGTCGACGAACGCCATGACCCTAGGGTAGGTGGTCGCGCGGCTCACGCGCAGGCAAGATAGGCGGATGCCCGAGCCGAGAACCGTGTGGATGGTGCAACTCGACCTCGGCCCCGACGACGTGAAGGGGGCCTTGTCGTTGCGGCCAGAGGCCCTCGTGTTCACCGACGCGCAGGGCGAGCGGACCCGAACGATCCGCTTGAGGGACGTCCGCAAGATCAAGCGCATCATGGGGTCACCGGTCCTGTTGGTTCGCTCGATCGAGGCCGACGCCAAACGCATCACCGCGTTCTACTTCACGAAGCCGCCGGCGCTGCACCCCAAGGAGCCTGACATCGACCAGCCGGCGCCGACCCTGCTGGGTCAGCTCGGTCGGTCGGGGCAGCCGTCTCGCCGCAAGCAACGCCGCACGAACGCCGGCTACCTGGCGAGCGCTTCCAATGAGGTCAGCGAAGACCTGCACGCATGGACCAGCGAGGTTCGCGCTGCGGTGTCGGCGGCCCGTCGGGCCGATCAGGAGCGCTAAGCGGGGACCGGCTCGACCACGGCGAACTTACGGCCGCGGGATTCCCGGAACGTCACCGTGCCGGGGCGTGTGGCGAACAGCGTGTCGTCGCCGCCCTTGCCCACACCCTCGCCGGGGTGGATCTTGGTGCCGCGCTGACGCACGATGATCGAGCCCGCGGTGACTACCTGGCCACCGTAGACCTTCGTGCCGAGTCGCTTGGCGTTGGAATCGCGGCCGTTTCGAGACGAGCCGCCGCCCTTCTTATGTGCCATAGATCTTCCAGCCTACCAACGCTCAGCCGAGGCTGACGCTCTCGATCTCGATCAGGGTGAACTGCTGGCGGTGGCCGGTCTTCTTCGCGTAGCCGGTCTTTGGCCGGTACTTGAAGACCTTCACCTTGTCGCCTTTCGTCTCCCCCACGGCCTTGGCTTTCACGGTCGCCTTGGACGCCGCGGCGCCGGCGTGGGTGGTGCCCTCGTCGTCCACGACCAGCAGCGGGGTGAACGTGAGCGTCTCGTCGGGGCCGACCAGCTTCTCGACCTCGATCACATCGCCGGCTTTCACCTTGTGCTGCTTGCCGCCCGTCTTGATGACCGCGTACATCGTGGGAAGTCCTTTCACGTCGCTCATGATCAGTTCACGTCGTAGGTGAGCAGGATGCCCCGGCCTTCGCAAGTGGGGCAGGTTTCGGAGAACGATTCGACCAGGCCCGAGGATACCCGCTTGCGGGTGACCTGCATCAGCCCCAACGGCCCGATCTCAAAGACCTGGGAACGCGTCTTATCGATCGCGAGCGCGTCGCGCATCGTGTCCTCGACGCCCTTCTTGTTCTTCTCCAAGAGCATGTCGATGAAGTCGATCACGATGATCCCGCCGATGTCGCGCAAACGCAGCTGGCGGGCCACCTCGCGAGCGGCTTCCAGGTTCGTGTTGACGACCGTCGCCTCCAGGTTGGTCTTGCCGACCGACTTACCGGTGTTCACGTCGACGATCGTCATCGCTTCGGTGCGCTCGATGAACAGGTAGCCGCCGGAAGGCAGCCACACCTTCTTGTCGAGCGCCTTGTGGATCTGCTCGACGAGACGGTGCTCCTCGAACGCGGGAAGCGGCCCCTCGTGCAGCGTGATCTTCGTGGCGAGATCCGGGGCGACCTCCTGCAGGTAGGAGTGGATCTTGTCGTAGACGTGCTTGGAGTCGGTCACCAGGCCGCGGTATTCCTCGTCGGTGAACAGGTCGCGAACGACACGCACCGTGAGCTCGGGCTCCTCGTACAGGCCGGTCGGCGCCTTGCCCTTCTTGGCCTTGGACTGGATGTCGTTCCAGATGTCGAGCAGCCGGCGAAGATCCGTCTCCAGAGCTTCCTCGGTCGCGCCTTCGGCGGCCGTTCGCACGATCACGCCGTGCTCGGCCGGCTTGACCCGCTTGAGCAGCGTCTTGAGGCGCTTGCGCGCATCGTCACCGAGACGGCGGCTGATGCCCTGCAGGTTCTGGTTGGGCGCGAGCACCAGGTAGCGACCCGCCAAGCTGAGGTTCGCGGTGAGTCGCGCGCCCTTTCCGCCCATCGGATCCTTCGTGACCTGCACCATGACGGCCTGGCCGGGCTTTAGCAGCTGCTCGATCCGCGGCGCGGGTCCGTCGATGTCCTCAGGGCTGTAGTTGACCTCGCCGGCATACAGCACGCCGTTGCGACCACGGCCCACGTCGACGAAGGCCGCCTCCATGCCGGGCAACACGTTCTGCACGCGGCCGAGGTAGACGTTGCCCACCATCGAGGTGGCTCCGGCCCGTGTGACGTAGTGCTGGACCAGGACATCTTCTTCGAGCACGGCGATCTGATCGCGTTCGCCGTGCTCGGTGATCACCATGAGCTTGTCGGTGATCCGGGGCGGCGTGGGGAGCTGTTCACGGCGTCGCCGGCCGTCGCGACCGGTACGGCTGCGGGAGTTGCGGATCCCTCGCGTCGGGCCGCCGGCCTCGACCTGCTCCTCGATCGTTTGTGGCCTCGCCGGCTTCTTGGCAGAAGGCTCGGCCCCGTCGGGGCGCTGAGCGCTGCGTCGACGCGGCCGTCCGTTGCCGGACGGCGTGTCGGAGGCGGTGTCCGGCGTTGCGTCATCGCGTTGCGTGGCGACCGTTTCGCCGGCAAGTCCGTCGTCGTCGGACACGTCCGTCGGCTTCTTGCCGCCGCGACCACGTCCGCCCCGCCGGCGGCGCCGCTTCGGTCCGGTCGACTCGGGGCTCTCGTCGCCGGAGGGCGCAGCGTTCGTGGTGTCGGCGTCCGCGTCGTTGTCG
>JANMPG010000066.1:0-1600 GCA_031369745.1 Actinomycetes bacterium | reverse complement strand
GCCGCGACGATCGCGATCACTTCGTCGCCGTAGCGCTCGAGCTTGGCGGGCCCGACGCCTGAGACCGCCGCGAGATCGGCCCAGTCCGTCGGCTTTCGCTCAGCGATGTCGGCCAACGTCTTGTTGGTGAACACCACGTAGGCGGGCACGCCGTCGGCCTCGGCGCGTTTGCGGCGCCAGCCCTTCAGTCGGTCATACATCTCGCCGCCGTGCGCGACCGTGACTGGCGCACGCCCGCTTCGCACCGGCGTCGGCTGCGCGATGCCGAGCTCGTCCAGGAACGGACTGCGCTTGGCTTTCGCGTCGGTCGGCCAGGTCAGGAACAGGTAGCGGCGGGCGCGCGTGATGCCGACGTACAGCAAACGGCGTTCCTCGTCGGGGTCGGCCTTGGCGCGCCCGGAACGAAACGGGACCTCTCCGTCGAGCAGCCGCGGCAGGAACACCGCGTCGAACTCCAGCCCTTTGGCGCGGTGGTAGGTGAGCAGGTTCACTCCACGGCCGCTGCGCTCGGTCGAGAATCGCGTACGGAGCTCCTCGACGAACGCGACCGCGTCTGCCTCGGGGTGCGCCTGTGCGAACTCCGCGGCGAGGGAGCGCAGCCGTGCCAGGTCGGCCTGACGCGTGATCTCCTCGTCGGCGTCGGGACGAGCATCGGGGTCGAAACCCAGCTGATCCGTGATCGCCGCCACCGACGCATCGACCGGCCCGGCGCCGCGGCGCAATCGCTGCAGCACCGTCCGCGCCCCGGGGCGGCCGAGGAACGCGCCGTCGCGAACCTGATACGGGATATGTGCTGCGGCGAACGCCTCCTCGAACGGTTCGGAGCGCGCGTTGATCCGGTAGAGCACTGCGATCGCCTCCAACGCCACGGCCTCCTCGTCGTGGAGTCGCCGCACCGCCTGGACGACGGCCGCCACCTCGGCGTCGTCGTTCACGACGGCGAGCGCGACCGGCGCCGGTCCCGACGGCCGTGTCGCGCGCAGGGTCTTGGCGAAGCCGCCCAGGTGCGCGGCGAGCCGGTTGGCCGTCTCCAACACTTCCGGGGTCGAGCGGTAGTTCTGCTCCAGGCGCACCACGGTCGCGGCCGGGAAGCGGTTCGTGAAACCGAGCAGGTACTCCGGCGAGGCGCCCGTGAACGCGTAGATCGTCTGGTAGTCGTCGCCGACCACGCACAGGTCGTCGCGGTCGCCGAGCCACCGGTCAAGCAGCGCGGCCTGTAACGGGTTCACGTCTTGGAACTCGTCGACCGTGAAGGCTTGGAACCGGTTGCGGACCTGCTCGGCAGCCGCCGGGTACTCATCGAGCAGGCGCACGGCCAACCCGAGCATGTCTTCGAAGTCGAGGCGATCCATCGCGTGCTTGCGACGTTCGTACCCCTCGTAGACCCGCAGCATCATCTCCGCGGGGATCGGCGGCGCGTGGTCGTCGAGCGCAGCCAGGTAGCGCTCGGGTGCGATCATGCGGTTCTTCGCCCACTCGATCTCGCCGGCCAGCTCACGGCGGGGCAGGAACTTGTGGGGTGGCGGCAGCGCGTTGGCGAGCGTCGCGATCAAGGGCGCCTTGTGGTCGAGCACCTGGGGCAGCGGCTGACCGGTGTGCG
>JANMPG010000035.1:0-14489 GCA_031369745.1 Actinomycetes bacterium | reverse complement strand
CCGTTGTCGAGCGACAGCATCACCGCAGCGGCGACGGTGGCGAAGTCGCCCACCTTGCGCTCGAGCTTCAGATACGTGCCGCCGGATCGCGCAGGCGGCGTCGGAACGCGCACCTCGGTCAGCAGCTCGTTGGCCGCGATCGTCGTGGTGAATGTGTCGACGAGGAACTCCCCGATCGGCACGGTGCGCTCGCCGCCGGAACTGCGCAGCACGACGCTCGCACCCATCGCGAGCATCACGGCACCGAGGTCGCCCGCGGGGTCGGCGTGTGCCAGCGAGCCGCCGATCGTGCCGAGGTTGCGCACGAGCGGGTCGGCGATCTGCGGCGCTGCCGCGGCGATCGCCGGATAGCCCCGCGTGATCACGTCCGAGCCGATCAACGCGTTGTGTCGGGTGAGTGCGCCGATGCGCAATGCCCCGTCGGCCTCCGAGATGCCGCTGAGCTCGCCGATCCGGTTCACGTCGATCAGGTGTGCCGGATCCGCGAAGCGGAGTTTCATCAGGGGGATCAGGCTCTGGCCGCCCGCGAGGATCTTGGCCTCTTCGCCGTAGCGGTCCAGCAACGTCAATGCTTCTTCGATGGATGACGCGCGGTGATACTCGAAGCGCGAAGGCAACATCGCGACCCCTTCCGACTGGGGATGCCGTGGTACACGGCTCCTCGCATGACAACACGGGTCGTGAGAACAGGCAAACCGGGGGTGTTGCGCGCGGAAGCGGCCCGACGGCCCCTAGACGCGGTGGCCCCCGGACCCCTACCATCGGCTGCACATATGAGCACGCGATTCACCCAAGGCCGGCTGTTGACCGCGAGCGAGGTTGCTGACCTCTTGCGCGTATCGAGGATGACCGTCTATCGGCTGATCAAGGAGGGCCAGATCAAGGCGCTCCGGGTCGGCCGGAGCTATCGACTCCGTGAGGATGACGTCGACGAGTACTTGAGCGCTCGGTACACCGAAGCGATCTAACGACACCCCACGTACGCCCACGCGATCGCGGCAGGGCCTCCGGTGACCTGGAGGAACTGTCCATGAACGAGCACGAACAGCTCGTCGACCGAGCAGCGCGCCACAAGCACACCGTGTTGTTCGTCGGCGGTCTGGACGCCGGCAAGTCGACCCTGGCGCGTGCGACCGCGGCCTTCGCCCTTCGGCTCGGCCGCTCCGTCGCCTACATCGACGCCGACGTCGCCCAAAAGACGGTCGGCCCGCCGACGACGGTCGGCATGAAACACATCCGACACCCCGACGACCTGACCCTCGAAGCGCTCGCGCACGCCGACGCCCTGGGCTTCGTCGGGTCCACGTCGCCCCAAGACGACCTCGTCGCGCTGATCGGGGCGATGCAGCGACTCCGGGACCGCGCCCGCACCGAGGGCGCCGATCTGTTGATCGTCGACACGGGCGGCGAGGTTTCCGGCATCGGGGGCCAGATGCTGAAGTACTACCTCGTCGATGTGCTGGAACCGGACCTCGTGATCGGACTGCAACGCGGCGAGGAGCTGGAGCCGATCTTCGGCGTCGTCGACCGCTTCTTCGGCATCGAGACGCTGTCCGCACCCGTGCACCCCGACGTCGCACTCACCAGCGCCGAAGACCGCATGACCGCCCACGCAAAGGCGATGGCCCGGTACTTCGAAGGTGAGCAGCAGCGCTTCCGCATCAAGCCGACGGTCTTCATGCCGACCCTGCCGCCGCTGTATGACCTCTCCGCTTTGGATCGACTGCTGGTCGGGTTGTCCGACGGCGCCGGCGGCTTCATCGGCCTCGGGCTGCTGGGATACGTTCCCGAAGACGGTGGCTTGCGCCTGACCACGCCCGTGGCAGAGCCGCCGAAAGCCCTTAGACTGGGGTCCGTCCGTCTGGAGGACACCTACCGCACGAAGCGGGTGGACCTCCGGAATCTCTTCGGAACCGAGTGAAAGGCGAGACCGCGTGCCCTCGTTGGTCAAGAAACGCCGGAAGAAGATGCGCAAGAAGAAACACAAGAAGCTTCTCAAGCGCACCCGGCACCAGCGGATGAAGCTGGGTAAGTAGGCGCGGCTCGTGGGCGTTGCAGCCCGCATCCGATCCTTGGCGGCGCCCCTCGTGGTCGCCGCGTCCCTGGCAGCCTGTGGAGGTGGCCCCTCGGCCTCCTCCAGCGCCGCCGTGGCCGCGTCCACGCCGGTCACGTTCACGACCTCAGACGGCGTCGAGCTCCAAGGTCGCCTCTTCGGACCGAGCGACGCCGCCGCGGGAGTCGTGCTCGCGCACATGCTTCCTGCCGACCAGCGCGCGTGGTTCGGGTTCGCCGAGCGCTTGGCGGAGCAGGGCTATCGGGTCTTGACCTTCAACTTCCGCGGGTATTGCCCGGGTGGCGACGGTGGGTGTTCACAGGGCACGAAACAGATCGACGCGGCGCCCACCGACCTGCGAGCCGCGGTGGCGGAGCTGCGCGCAGAAGGCGTCTCGCGTGTCGGCATCGCGGGCGCCTCGATGGGTGGCACCGCGGCGCTGCTGGTGGCCGCCGACGATCCCGTGGGCATCCCGGCGGTCGTCGCGATCTCGGCCCCGCAGGCGCTGTCCGGTCTCGCTGTCGGCCCGGACGTGCTGCAGCGGGTCGTCGGCGCCAAGCTGTTCATCGCCGGGCTCGGTGACCCCGCCGGCGCGGTGGCCGCCGCCGACGAGATGACCCGGATGAGCCCGCAGCCCGTGCGCGAGGAAGTCGTGACGACCGACGCTCACGGCACCGATCTGTTGACCTCCTCACAGGGTGAACGTGTGCAGCAGCTGATCGAGCAGTGGTTCGGGCAGTGGTTGTCCGCGCCGGCCGCCGGCGTTGCGGCCGCCGGCTAACCCGATGCGGAGGTTGCCGGCGTCACCGGAGTCTCCGTGCCGTTGGATGGGCCGGGAAACGGGGCGGTGGGCGCCGGCTGGTTCAACTGGACCACGGTGGCGACCAGCAACAGCACGAACAACACGATCAGCGTGATAGCGGTCGCACGTCGCACGGCGCAAGGATAGCTAGCGCTCGTCCAACCGGGCCTGCACGTGTTCGCGCATCCCGATCAGCAGCGCGCGCAGCGCCGCGGCATCGCCGGTTCGCTTGCGGAGATCGACCTCCAGCGAGACCGTTCCCGAGAAACCACCGCCGGCAAGGTCGCGCAGGAACGCGTCGAGGTCCAGGACCCCCTCGCCCGGGGGAAGGTGGGAATCCCAGCCCTTGCCCGCGTTGTCCGACAGGTGCACGTGCCGCAGACGATCGCCGAACAGCCGACGGACCTCGACCAGATCGTGCCGCGCCACGGCTGCGTGCGACGTGTCGAGCACGAGATGCGGGATCCCGATGAGTTGGTCCAAGTCCTGGTTCGCGTGGAACATCAGCGGGCGTGAGCCGATGTGCACGGGGAACATGTTCTCGATCGCCACCGTGACGCCCGTGCGCTCTTCCACCGTCGGCAGGGAATCGTGCAGCCATCGCCGGTACGCATGTTGCCACCGGTACGGCGGGTGCATGACGACGAGCGGCACATCGGCATCGACCGCGACCCGGGTGGCCATGTCGATCTTGCCGACGGGGTCGGTCCCCCATACCCGCCGGGTCAGCAGCAGCGACGGGGCGTGGATGGCGCCGATGCGTAGGCCGTGTTCGGCGGCCAGTCGCCGCATCGTCGCGGCATCCTGACTGGCGGGGTCTTTCGTCACCATCACCTCGACCCCGGTGTAGCCGCAGTCGGCCGCCAGCGCGAAGGTGGCCGCCAGGGGTCTGGCGAACAGCGCCGCGGTCGACAGCAACAACGAGGGTCCACTCACACGCTGCAGGCTAGTGCTCACCGGGCCACCTCCGCACGGGGCCGTTCGGCCCGTATCCTGTGGCCATGTGGGTCATCCCGTTGGCCGCCACGCTCATCGCCGCCGTCTTCGCCGTGATGCTCGCGCGGCAGTTCGTCGCCCGGCGCGGGCAGGCCCAGCTGATGTGGGCGATCGCGATGGGCATGTTCGCGGTCGCCTCCGCGGCCGTCACGATCGGTGTGGCGTCGGGGTGGACCACCGCGCTCTACGGCGTCTACTGGGCGTTCGGCGCGGTGCTGAACGTGGCGTTCCTCGCCGGCGGCGAGCTCGTGCTGCTCTTCCGTAAGCCCTGGGTGCGTTGGGTGGTCTGGCTGGTCTTGGTGTTCTCGACCGCGCACACGCTCGCGGTGCTCTCGGGAGCCGACATGGTCGCCGACGCGTTGTCGGTGCAGTTGCCGCGCGGCGTGAAGGTCCTCGGCGACGGGACCCCCGCCCACCGCTTGGCGCAGCTCGTTGCCTATCCGGCCTACATCGTGCTGTTGCTCGGCACGCTGTGGTCCGCATGGAAGATGCGCGGGCGCCCGGAGCTGAAGGATCGTTTCGTCGGCACGCTGTTGGTAGCCGTCGGCGCAACGATCGTGGCCGGCGGCGCGGGCTTTGCCGCAGTCGGCGCGCTGGCAGGTTTCATCGGCACGCTCGTGGTGGGGATCTGCGTGATGTTCTGGGGGTTCCTGCGCGCGTCACGACCCGTGGTGTTGCCCGACGTCGCGGCGACCGAGATGTTGCAGCCGTCGAGCTAGCCGGCTGCCGACCACGCCGGCTGCCCCGGCGATCCGGGACTCGAGTCGGCCGGTTCGACGGTCACGAGCAGATGATCCACGCTCGAGGGGTCGATCGCGATCTCCAGCGCCACCACGCCACCGATCGGCAGGAAGTCGCCGATGTAGCTCGCCGCCGTCCCGTGGATCGCCCAGAGGCGGTACGTGGTGCCGGCAGGCGGCATCGAGACGCCCGTGCCGTAGACGTAGGTTTCCGCCAGCCCCGGGGCCGTGACCTCGTCGGCCTGCCCGAGGTCGTACACCTGCGCGTCGTCGCGAGCCGCGACCGCCTGCGCTTTCGCCAAGTCGGCTTGCGTTAACAGCTGGTTCCCGCCGCCAGCCTGTGTGATCGCCAACCCCGCGATGCCGACGAGCACCACGACGGCCGCCGCCGCTGCGACGAGGCGCGCCGGGTTCCACGAGGGCATGCCTCGGCGGCGTCTGCTGTCGAGCGATCGCTGCAGTCGGGGGAGCAAGGTCTCCGGCGGCGACAAGGGGTCCGCTGCGTTCGCGAGGTCCCCCGTCAGCTGCTGGAAGGCGTCAAGCGTCGAGCGGCACTGCGGGCAATCCGGTACATGCTCGACCAACAAGCGATCGACCTCTGCGGCGTCGGCGCCGGTGAGCGATCGCAGGACATAGCCGGCGAGCAACTCGTCGATCGCGTCGTGATCGATGTTCACGCCGTCTCCTCCAATGTCACACGGAGCTTGCGCATGGCCGCGAGTGTGCGCGTTTTGACGGTGCCCAGCGGGATGCTGAGCTCCTCCGCGATCTGCACTTGGGTCTTGCCGCCGAAATACGCCATCTCGAGCACCTGTCGTTGTGCCGCGGGAAGTCCCGTCAACGCCTCGCGAACCTCCTTGCGTCGGACGCTGAGATAGCCGGCCTCGGCAACGGCGTCCGCTGGGTCTTCGTCGGTCACGGGTTCGAGGTTCGCTGCCTTCTCGGTTCGGGCTCGCAATCGCTGCTCCCGCCGCACGAGGTCCACGCCGCGGTGATGGACCATCGACAGGAAGAAGGTCCGGAAGGACCCCCGGGCCTCATCGAACGCCTCCGGCGCGCGCCACAGGGCCATATACGCGTCGTGCACGACGTCTTGCGCCAAGATCTGCTGTCCCGTGACGCGATAGGCCAGGCCGTATGCCTGTGCCGAATAGCGCCGGTACAGCTCGTCGAACGCCGCCCGATCGCCGTCGAGCAGGCGCCGGTGCAGCTCCAGATCCTCGGCGGGGTCGTACATCGTGGTGAGTATCCTGCCAGCCGTGGCCATCGTCGTCCTGTTTTCCCGCCCCGGATGTCACCTGTGCGATGAGGCTCGCATCGTGATCGAGGAGGTGCGCGCGACCGAGGATTTCGCCTTCGAGGAGGTCGACATCGACGGCGACGACGTGCTCGTGCGTGACTATGGCGTCCGGATCCCGGTGGTCGAGCTGGACGGTGTCGAGCTGTTCGAGATCTCCGTGGACCCCACGGCCCTGCGGGCTGCCGTTCGCGGGCATCGCGACCCGGGCCGGCCCGGCTAGGCTGGCGCGAAGTGGGCGACAACACAGACGGGGTGTCCGGGCGACGCCAGATACCGGAAGCGACCGTCGTGCGGTTGCCCCTGTACCTTCGAGCCCTGGCCGGCCTTGCCGAAACCGGCGGCGCCACGGTCTCGTCCGAAGCGCTGGCGCAGGCCGCCGGCGTGACGTCGGCGAAGGTGCGCAAGGATCTGTCCTATCTCGGCTCCTACGGCACGCGCGGGGTCGGCTACGACGTGTGGCACCTGATCCACGAGGTTCGCGAGCAGCTCGGCTTGACGCAACACTGGCCGATCGTGATCGTCGGCATCGGCAACCTCGGGCAAGCCCTCGCGAACTACCGCGGGTTCACCGAACGCGGGTTCCGGGTCGCCGCTCTCGTCGACACGGATCCGGCGAAGCTGGGGATGCGGATCGAGGGACTGCAGGTTCGTCCGCTCGATGACCTGGCCGAGCTCGTCGGTGAGCGCGGGGTCGCCATCGGCGTGATCGCGACGCCGGCCGCCGCGGCGCAGGCGGTGGCCTATCGCATGGTCGAGGCCGGCTTACGATCGATCTTGAACTTCGCGCCCGCGAGGCTGGTGGTCCCGGTGAACGTGACGGTGCGCAAGGTGGATCTCGCGGTGGAGCTGCAGATCTTGGCGTACTACGAGCAGCGCAGCGCAGGCTCGGACCAACGGGGAGGCGGTCTCAGCGAGGGATCGTGATCCAGATCAGGAAGCTCACGATCAGGATCGTCACCGTCATCAAGATGAACTGCACGCTCCCTTGATCCAGGAGGGGAACGCCTTCGGCGAGCAGATGCAGCAGCATGTGATCCCTCCCTCCCCTTACGCGGGTCCGTACCAGGGTGGCGAGCTGCCACCGACGAGGAACTCTTTGCGCGTGCGCTCGGCGCGATCCAGCAATGGGATGTGCAGGATCAGCAGCAGCAGCGATAGTGCGAGGAACATCGCGGAGTAGCGCCACACCTGCCCCCCGTCGTACGTCAGGGTGACGGTGGTGCTCGGCCCGCCGCCGGAGTAGTGCGCCTGGGCGACGGCCAGTCGAGTGCCGTCGGCGGCCGTGGTGAAGCGCAGGTCGTCCACGACGATCTGTGTCGACAAGATCGAGTCGAATGCGGTCGGATCCAACCCCAGTTGCTCGTTCGCCTGCTTGGCCAGGTACGCGGCCACCGCACCCTGCGCCGCCTGGACGTCGGCCTCTTGCTTCGGGTCGGTGATGTCGGGCTCGGGGTATTCGCCACTCGGGTATGCCGCAAGCTCATCGTGCACCGCGCCAGGATCCAGGCCGGCGCTGTCGACCACCCATGCGGCGTCGGGTCCGCGGGGACCGAGGTTGGTCTTCGTCTCGGGACCTTGCGACCAGAAGCCGAACGTCCACAAGCCGCTTTGGATCGTCATCCACCCGAAGAAGGCGACGGCCAGGACCAGGTAGCCCATCCAGCGCCCCATGATGGCCGCGAGCAGCATGTACACGCTGCCCACGAACAGGATGAACGCCGCGATCGTGACGCCGGCGCCCTTCCACAGCACGCCGCAGTCGACCGCGAAGCTCAAGCAAGAGTGCTGTTCCATCTACGGATCCCTCGGGTTGATCGGTGTCGGCAGTTCCGCGTTGGCCTTGATCGCCGCGTCGGAGGCTTCCTTGTTCAGGCACACGTTGTCTTCGAAGGGGACGTTCTGCGAGCTCATCTCGACCAGGTACAGGACGAGGTCGTTGATCTGCTGATCGTCCAACGCGCCTGCGTACCGGATGCTCCACGACGGCATCGCGTTGCGGCCTTCCGTGATCACCTGGAAGATGTCGTCGACGGTGAAGATCCGCGGGTGCCCCGTACTCGGCCCTCCGCAGATCGTCGTGAGATCGGCCGGGTAGGCGTAGATCGGGTTGCCGTCGGCGTCCAGCGCGTTGATCACGCCGCCCCGCAGCTCGTTGCCGTGACAGCGGGTGCAGCCGACGCCCAGCTGGTTCTCCTCGGTGAAGGGGTGCACGGCCCGCTCGCCGCGCTCGACCGACTCGGTCTTCAACGCTTCCTCTTGCTTGAGGTTCGTGCCCGGCTCCAAGAGCCACTGGATCGGGAACCACAGCACGAAGAACGTGATCAACACGATGCCCCAGCCCTGCATCTTCAGCAGCAGCGGTGTTTCGAGCGCCTGATCGGAGGGGCCCGGGCGCATCGTCAAAGGGATCTCGGGGCGCTGCCCCTTGGCCCGATGGCGAAGGGCCGACACCACGATGAAGCCGAGGACGAGCACGGCACCCGCAACGATCAGGGAGAGCCCGGCGACGTTGGTGTCGGCGATCATCGGTTCGTTCGGCCTCCTACCCGGTCGCCACGCAGAAGGGCCCCTCTTGGGGCTGGTCGGTCGTGTTCGTACCGCGCGGCGGCCCGAGCTTGGGTTTGCCGGTATCGACCCAGACGTTGCCGTCGATGATCTCCATCTGGAATCGATCGAGGCCACGAGGAGCGGGACCGAGCTTGTACTCGCCCGCGTGGTTGTACTTCGAACCGTGGCAGGGGCACTCGAACCACTGCGAGGACGCGCAGAACGGAACACGGCACCCGAGGTGCACGCAGCGCTGGTACAGCGGCATGACGCCCTCGGCGGTGACGCCCTCTTCGGGGTAGTTCGCCGAACCGGTGCCTGCGACCCCGTCCCACGGCACGACGTAGAAACGCCCCGCGCCCACATAGACGTAGTCCTCGGCCTCGATCCGGGACTTGATGTCGGCGAGCGGGCCGGCGTTGATCTTCGAGCCAAAGCCACCCTTGAGGTTCGGCCACAGGAACGCGATCGTGCCGAGGCCGAACTCCGCGCCGAACAGCATGACCGAGGACAACAAGGCCCGCCGCTGGAAATCGCGCCGACTGATCGTGCCGCCCTTGGGCGCCGCCGGTGTTTCACCGGCCGCCTCCTGCTTCGTCGCTTTGTTGCGGCGCGCATAGCCGGTGATGAAGTAGATGAGGAACACGTCGGCCAGCACGACCGCGATGAGGATCGCGAGGGTGCCATTGGTGATCGCGACGACGCTCACAGTTCGAAGAACACCCCCTGTGCCCACGGCCACACCCAGTTGTAACCCGGGCCGCGGAAGAACGAGCCGATGATGGTCAAGACCGCGCCGAACATGAACAGCAGCGTGAACATCGTGATCGCGATCTTGCGGTCGCCCGGCTTCACGCTCGGGTTGCGATCCACGTACGGGACGGCGGCAAGCCCCACGAGGATGAAGGTCGGGATCGTGATGCCGGCGACCATCGGGTGGAAGTAGCGCAGCAGTTCCTGCAAACCGAGGAAGTACCACGGCGCCTTCGACGGGTTCGGCGTGAGGTTCGGATTCGCCAACTCGCGCAGCGGCGCGTTGATCAGCGAGGAGAACACGAGCAATCCGGCGAACAGGATCAACATCGCGATGAACTCTTCGAACAGGAAGTGCGGCCAGGTGTGCACGCGATCGCCCTGTTCGCGCTCGACGCGCTGGATGCCCTCGGGCGGTACCAAGGCGAGCAAGCGGTGCTTGTCTTCGGCGCCTTTCTTCGGCGTGGGGATGTTGCCGGTGGGAAGCGGTGCCTCGCGACGAGCCGTGGTGACCGGCCCGGCCACGGCGACCGCCGCGCCGATCGCTGCGGGGGCGGCCGCGGGCGCAGCTGCCTCGGCGGCTGGTGCCGCAGCCGCGGCCGGCTCGGCGGTGCGTGCGCCCGCCGCGTGCTTCGCGGCTTCCTCCGGGTTGGCTGCGCGGAACGAACGGATCGCCTTGGAGCGGGCGCGTCCCTCGGCGATGCGCCGATCGGTGCCGGCGGCGAGCTCGGCATCGAGCGCCCGCTGATAGACCTCGACGTCCTTGGCGGATTCTTCCCAGCTCATGCGCGCTCCATCACAGCGGCCCCGAGATGCCGCCGTCCTTACGGATCCGCCAGAAGTGGACCGTCAGGAAGAGCACCAAGACGAAGGGAAGACCCAAGACATGCAACACGTACCACCGCAGCAGCGTATTCGGCGACACGATCGCGCCACCGAGCAGCAAGAAGTTCGCCTGCTTGGCGATGAAGGGTGAGTAACCGGCGAGCGACGTGCCCACCGTGACCGCCCAGATCGCGAGCTGGTCCCACGGCAGCAGGTAGCCCGTGAACGACAGGCCGAGCGTGAGGAACAGCAGCACGACGCCGACGACCCAGTTGAACTCTCGCGGCGGCTTGTACGCGCCGGTGTAGAACACACGGGCCATGTGCAGCGTGACCGACAACACCATCAGGTGGGCGCCCCATCGATGGAGGTTGCGCATCAGGTCGCCGAAGAACACCGAGGTGCGGATGATCTGCATGTCGGTGAACGCCTGCGCGCCGCCGATGTCGGCCATCGGACGGTAGAAGAACATCAAGAAGATGCCGGTCAGCGTCAGCAAGATGAAGAGGAAGAACGACAGTCCTCCCAAGCAGAACGTGTAGGTCAGCTTCAGCCCGTGGCGCTTCACCTTCGTGGGGTGCAGGTGCCACAGCACGTTGTTCATGGTTGCGAGGGCACGGTCGCGCGAGGTGTCCTTGTAGCCCTTGCGGTAGATCGAACCCGGTCGGAAGATCGACTTCCAGACCTCGGATTCCCGCAGGTTGGGGGGCTGGATCTTCGCCACGTTCCTGTGTCTCCTCGTTCCGCTCGGTGCGTCTTAGGCCGAGGCGGCCTGCGACGTCGGTACATCGGCCATCGTTCGTTTGCCCTTGGCTCCCTCGGGCAGTCGCGCATAGTACAGCGTGTCGGTGGGGCAGCGTTCCACGCACACGGAGCAACGCGTGCACGCGGTGTCGTCCACGACGAACACCGCCATGGCGCCGCTGACTTCGGCCGCCACGGCGTCTTCGCTCGCTGCCTGGACGATCTCGGTCGACATCATCCAGATGCAGTTCCAGGGACAGACGTCTTCGCACGCGCGACACAAGATGCAGTTGTCGGGGTCGAGCATGAGGTGCTTCGGGGACTTCACGCCTTGCGCGAGCCACGCGGCGTCGACGGCCTCAACGATGTAGTCGTCGTGGATGTCGACTTCGGTCTTGGAAAAGGGCATCCGGGCTCCTAGCGATACCCGCCGCTCGGGCGCGAGCCACCGTCGCTGCCGCGCAGTTTGCGTCGCCAGTTCTGCATCGCCGCCGACACGACCAGCAGCAAGATGAACGGCACGGTCGTCAGACCCATCGCGATCGCGTCGCGGACCATCAGGTAGCCCTCGCCCGACAGCGGATCGGTGATCGACGTGCCGAAGGGCACCCTCAAGAAGGCCTCGACGTCGGTCGGACCCGCCCAGCCGAGTTTCGACTCGGCGAAGTACATCCAAAACGACGGCATGATCACCGCCGAGATCAGCAGGAAGAACGTCAGCGACAGCGAGAACAGCACCGCGTGTGTCCAGGTCCACTCGAACGCTTTGAGGAACACCTCGACGCGGGCCTTCAGCCCATGCGCGCGTTGCTTCATCCGGGACTTCGTTGCGACGTCGATCTGGCTCATGCGTTCGTCCGTTCGGTGGGCGGGCGAATCATAGCAACTGACCCTGCCGCAGCAGCGACGTTTCGCACGCGATGCGCGGGCCGGGCGCGCACACTATGACGGCCGCCGCGCCTGCGAGACAACCCGTGCAGGTGGGGACACGTGAGCCGGCCCCCTGTCTCACGAGCCACCTAGACTCGGTCGCGACGATGCGAGCCCGACGGACCCCTCGATGATCGCCGATGTGAGCGTCTCGATCGCCCAGTGGTGGGGGCCGGCGCTGGCATTCGCTGCCGGGCTGGTCTCGTTCGCGAGCCCGTGTGTGCTTCCCCTCGTGCCCGGCTACCTCTCGTTCGTCACGGGGGAGTCGATCGTCGGCGAGGCCACGCCTCGGCGACGCGATCTCGCGCCGTTGCTGCTGTTCGTCGGGGGATTCACGCTGGTCTTCGCGCTGTACGGGGCGTTCGCCTCGACGTTCGTTCGGCTGTTCAAGGGGCGCCCCGGGCAGATCGTCGCAGGGCTCGTCGTCGTCATGCTCGGTGGGCTGATGATCGGCTACGCGCTGCGCCGAGGCTCGATCCGCCTGTACGCCGAGCGCCGCCCGTTCCTGTCAAGGGTCAAGCCGGGCACGGCCGGCGCTTTCCCGTTGGGCATGGCGTTCGCCGCCGGGTGGACGCCGTGTATCGGACCGACCCTGGGAGCGATCTTGATCATGGCCGCGTCCGCAAGCGCACCCAGAGGGACGTTCCTTCTGGTCTGCTATTCCCTGGGGCTGGGAGTGCCATTCATCGCCATAGGACTTGGGGCGCAATGGTTCACGGGTTCAACGGCATGGGTGAGGCGCCACTACACCGCGATCGCGGTTGCCTCCGGGTCCGTCTTGGTCGTGATCGGCGTGATGATCGCGACCGGAGAGTTCACCCGGCGCTTCGCCCCCCTCGTCCGGTTCGCCCCAGGGTTGTAACCGGAGCCGAGCCGCTGCGCCTGTAGCATCGGGGCGCCGATGCCCGCTTCCGACGGCCCCCGTTCTTCACTCAGCCGATCCGTGGCCCTGGTCTGGCGGACCTTGCGCTCGATGCGCACCGCGTTGATCTTGCTGCTGATGCTCGCGGCGGCTTCGGCCGTGGGCTCGTTGATCCCCCAGATCCCCAACAGCCCCGAGCGGGTCGCCGCCTACGGCATCGATCACCCCGTGTGGAGCGACTTGTTCCAGGCAGCCGGGTTCTTCGACGTGTTCGGCTCGTGGTGGTTCGCTCTGATCACGGCGCTGCTCTTCGTATCGCTGGTGGCCTGCTTGCTGCCTCGATCGCGGGCACTGATCCGCGTCGCGCGGGCGCGGCCGATCCAGGCTCGCGAGCTCGACGGGTTCCCCTCCTACGCCAGCACCCCGGTCGGTGTCGACCCGGCCACGGCGATCGAGCATGCTGCAAAACTCCTGCGGCGAAAGCGCTATCGGATCTCGGTGGATGCGGGCGTGTCGGTCGCGGCCGAGAAGGGGTCGCTGCGTGAGATCGGCAGTTTGGCGTTTCACTGGGCGTTCTTGCTGTTGCTCGTTGCGGTGATCGCGGGCAAGGGCACCGGCTATGTCGGTCACGCAACGATCGTGGAGGGCGAGACGTGGACCGACGCGCGGTTGAACTACGACGGCGACCTTCGCACGGGCCGGTTCTTCAGCGGCGGGTTCTCGGGTACCGGCATCACCCTGGTCGACTACGAGGATGCCTATCGAGACACCGGCATCCCGATGGATTTTCGTTCGCACGTGCGGTTGCTGAACCCCGACGGCGGGTACGCCCGCGACGCCGATGTGCGCATCAACCACCCCACCTCGTTCAACGGGATCCGCATCTTCCAGTTCGGCTTCGGGTGGGCGGCGATGGTTCGGGTGGCCGAAGGCGACCGAGTCTTGTTCGACGGGCCGGTCGTGATGGGGCAGGACACGCAGCCGGGCGAGAACCCGCTGGCTTCCCCCTGGGTGGGGGTCGTCAAGCTCACGTCGCTCCGCCCGCAGCAGGCGATCGTGCTCGAGCTGTACCCGAACGCCGAGGCGTACTTCCGAAGTGTGCAAACCGGTGTGCCGCAGCCGATGACGGAAGCCAACGCGCCGTTCATGCGCTACCAGGTATGGCAGGGCAAGCTCCTGAACGCCTCCCTCTCCGGCTTGGACACGCGGTTCATGCGTTCCACGAGCTCCGGAGTGATCGGGCAAGGGTGGACGGTCGACGTGGACGAGGGCTGCGCGGTGACCGGGCCGCAGGGGGTGTTCCCGCCGTCGCTCGCGGGTGTCGCGTGTCCGGGCAACGACGGTCCTTCGGTGCTCACGATGGGCTTCCCCGAGTTGCGGCATTACGCGCGGCTGCAGATCTCGCACGACGCGACCGTCCCCTACGTGTTGGCGGCGGCTATCCTCATCGTCCTGGGCCTCCTGCCCGCGTTGTACGTGTCACGGCGCAAGGTGTGGATCCGGGCCCGCCCCGATGGAGCGGGGTCGATCGTGGAAGTCGGAGGGTTCGCGCTGCAGCGGAAGGATCGGTTCGACGAGGAGTTCGTCACGCTGGTCGACGCCGTGGTGCTCGCTTGCGGCGGCGAAACGACGAGGGACCCGCACGAAGTGAGCCTCTCGTGAGCGCAACCGAGTGGGCGCGCGTGTCTGGCGATGCGTTCAACTTGGCGCTGTTCTCCTACATCGCCGCGATGATCGTGTCGTTCGCCTACGTGGCGTTCCGCAAAAGCGTGCTGCATTCGGTTGCCACGTGGATCGGCGTGATGGGTCTCGTGGCCAACGGCGTGTCGATCGTGTCGCGCGGCATCGCCGCCGGGCGGACGCCGTGGGGCAACATGTACGAATACTCGGTGTTGCTCACCTTCTTGATGGTGCTCGGCTACCTGTGGATCGTCGAA
>JANMPG010000278.1:0-9035 GCA_031369745.1 Actinomycetes bacterium | reverse complement strand
CGCCATTCCTGCTAACAGATGCCATACTGGGTCGATGGTGGCATCTGTGACACCGGTTCGTCTCGGACCACAAGGGCGGATCGTCGTCCCGGTCGAGCTACGCCGTGCCCTCGGGCTCGTCGAAGGGTCCGAACTCGCGATCCGGATCGACGGAGACCGACTCGTCCTGGAGCCCCGGGCGGCGACCCTGGGGCGCTTGCGCAAGCGCTTCGCCGACGTTCCCCGCGACACCAGCTTGGCGGAGGAACTCGTGGCGGATCGGCGCGCCGAGGCGACAGAGTCGTGACCGACCCGCTCCCCGCGATCCTCGACGCATCGGCGATCTTGGCGCTCTTGCAGGACGAACCCGGAGGCGACGAAGTGGAGCGCGCGCTGGATGGTGCCCACATGTCGTACGTCAATCTGTCCGAAGTCCTGCAGAAGGCCGAGCAGCACGGCGTCGACACCGAGGGCCTCGAATACGACCTCGAGGCGCTCGGGATCCACTTCCACCCCTTCGACGGCGGAGCCGCACGGCCCACCGCCGCGCTGTGGCAGGGTGCGCCTTCACTGTCCCTCGGGGATCGGGCCTGCTTGCAACTCGCCGGACAACTCGCTGGCGTCGCGGTTACGGCGGATCAACGATGGGACCAGCCGGGGCACGGCGTTACGGTCCAAGTGATCCGTGGACGAGAACCTCGCAGCGATCATCGGGGCAAGCGATAGGAGCGACCCGCGCGCTGAATCACACCGTCGCGCACGAGTCCGTCCAGAGCATCGCGCACTCGCTCGGGCGGGAAGCCGACCAGCGTCGCCAACGTCGCCTGCCCCGCCGACGGTCGCGATCGAAGCGCGTCGACCAACCGCCCGCGCACCTGCCGCATCGAGCCTTCGAACGGACCCTGCCTTCGATGGGTGATGCGCTCGGCCACACCGTCGGGGTGGGCACGGCGCCAGCGGCAGCTGCGAGCCAGCGGACACCCCTCGCAGCGGGGAACCGCGCGACAATGCACACGCCCGAGGTCCATCAGGGCCTGGTTCCATGCGCCCGGGTCTTCGCGATCCAACCACCGGTCGGCGGTCGCATCGATGTCGGTGGGCAACACCTCGGACGGTTCTGCGCCCCACCCGACGCGGGCGATGATGCGTCGCACGTTCACGTCAATCGCCGCGACCGGCACGCTGCCTGTGATCGAAGCCACCGCGGCTGCGGCATACGGCCCGACGCCCGGCAGCGTGCGGAGCACGACCGGATCCACCGGCACCCGCCCCGCAGGCTCCGACATCACGATCTGGGAAGCACGATGCAGCGACACGGCTCGGCGGTTGTAGCCGAGACCCGCCCATGCCCGCACGACATCCGCTCGAGGTGCCGCCGCGAGGGCACGAACCGTTGGGAACCGTCGTATGAACGCGCCGAAGATCGGCTCGACCCTGGCTGCCTGGGTCTGCTGGAGCATCAGTTCGGATACCAGCGTTCGATAGGCACTCGCGCGCCCCCGTCGCCAGGCATAGGCGTGCGCACGAGGCTCGTACCAGACGCGCACCGCTTCCCGCGCCGAGGCGGGCAGGCTAGGCTTGGCAGCGGTCATGGGTATCCTCCGCGAGGTGATGAGCGAGTCGCTCGTGACGGTCGGCCGGAACGCGACCGTCGCGGAAGCCGCCCAGGTGATGAGCATCGGGCACGTTGGGGCCGCGCTCGTCGTCGAGGGCGACACGTTGCACGGCATCTTCACCGAGCGAGACATCGTGCGTGCGCTGGCTGCGGAACACGACGCGGCAGGTCACGCCGTCACCGCCTGGATGACGAAGGACCCGGTCACCATGGCCCCCGACGCTTCGATCGCCGAGGCGCTCGATCGCATGCTCGACGCCGGCTTCCGCCACATCCCGATCACCGAGGGTGGGCGACTGCTCGGCATCGTGTCATTGCGCGACCTCTCGGGCCGCCTGGCCTAGAAGCCGGCGGGCTTGCCGGCGCTGTCGAGCGCATCGGCGGCTTCTCGCAATGCGGCGAATACCTCACGGAACACGTCGGCGACCTGCGAGGGGGTGCCTGTCGCGGCCGAGCCACGTGCCGCCATCGCGGTGATCTCGCAGGCTTTGTCGAACACGTGCCAATCGGTCTCACGGGACATGTGGGTGAGCCTCCTCGTCGATGGGTGAGATAGCGTCTTCCAGGCTAGCCCAATATCTGGCAGACGGAGTCGGAACGAGACGCCGCCGTGCGTCTACTCGATGACAGGCGGCATCGGCCGCCCGGTGAATAGGGGAGGGTATGGATGCGATACCTGCTGATGATCTATGACGACGAGGCCGGTTTCGAGGCGGCGAGCGACGCCGACCGCGAGGCGATGCGCCAGGCATACGGAACGGTCGCCTCGGGCTGGGAAGAGCGCGGCGTGATCCGCGGCGGCGACGAGCTGGCTCCGACCGCCTCGGCCACCACCGTGCGTATCCGCAGCGGCGAGCGGCTGGTGACCGACGGTCCGTTCGCCGAGACCAAGGAGCAGCTCGGCGGCTACTTCATCGTTGACGTCGCCGATCTCGACGCCGCGATCGAGCTGGCGGCCCAGCTGCCCGGTGCACACAGCGGCAGCATCGAGGTTCGGCCGATCCTCGACATGTGATGGCCGATGTCGCCGAGGTCGTCGAGCGCGTCCACCGCTTCGACGCTGGACGTGCCGTCGCGGCGTTGATCGGCGTCACCCACGACTTCGACCTGGCGGAAGAGGCGCTCCAAGAAGCCTACGAGCAGGCTCTGCGAACGTGGCCGCAGCGCGGTGTGCCGGACGACCCGGCGGCGTGGCTGTTCGCGGTGGCGCGCAACCGCGCGATCGACCGACTCCGCCGCGAACGCGTCGGCAGGCAAAAGGAGGTCGCCGCGACGCAGATCGCCGAACTCCAGGCGATGGGAGACGACATGCACGAGATCCCGGACGACCGGCTGCGGCTGCTGTTCACGTGCTGTCACCCCGCGCTTGCCCTCGACACCCGTGTCGCGCTGACCCTGCGCACGGTCGCGGGTCTGACCACGAAGCAGATCGCCCGCGCCTTCCTCGTGCCCGAGTCGACGCTCGGCCAGCGACTCACCCGAGCCAAGCGCAAGATCCGCGATGCCGCGATCCCGTACCGCGTTCCGCCACGAGACGTCTTGCCCGAGCGGCTCGACGGTGTTCGCGCCGTGCTCTACCTGGTGTTCAACGAGGGCTATGCGGCCACCGAGGGCGAACTCGTGCGGGCAGAACTGTGTGACGAAGCGATCCGCCTGTGCCGATTGCTCGACCGCCTGATCCCCGGGGAGTCAGAGACGCAGGGCCTGTTGGCACTGACCTTGCTCCAGCACGCTCGCCACGACGCCCGCACGGACGCTGCGGGGGAGGTCGTCGTGCTCGAGGAGCAGGACCGTTCCCGCTGGGATCACGCGATGATCGATGAAGGACTCGCCCTGCTGCCCGAGGGCGTGGACGATCCGGGTCCCTACCGGTTGCAGGCTCACATCGCCGCGTGCCACGCGGCCGCACCCCGCCCGGAAGACACCGACTGGCCGCGGATCGCCACGCTATACAGCCTGCTCGCGGCTCGTCAGCCCACCGCCATCGTCGAGCTGAACCGGGCCGTCGCGATCGCGATGGCCGATGGGCCCGACGCGGGTCTGCGTCTGCTCGACCCGCTGGCCGTCGATCTGGACCGCTACCACCTGTTCCACGCGGCGCGAGCCGACCTGCTGCGTCGAGCCGCTCGGGACGAGGCAGCGGTTGCGGCCTACGATCGGGCGATCGAGCTCGTCAGCAACGACGCCGAGCGTCGCTACCTTTCGCGGCGCCGCGACAAGCTGTCGCCGTAGGGTTGCACCCGAATGTCGTGACCGTGCCCTAGCATCGAGCGCACATGCTCTTCCCTACCGTCGATTTCGCGTTGTTCTTCTGCCTGGTCTTCCTCGGCCACTGGGTGTTCAACCACGACGCCCGCGCCTGGAAGTGGTTCATGATCGGCGCCAGCTACTTCTTCTATGCGTGGTGGGACGCGCGCTACCTGCTGTTGCTGGCAGGCGTGAGCGTGATCTGCCAGCTGGCGGCGATCACCGTGTCGCGTCAAGACGACGATCGGCGCCGGATGTGGGCGATGGGGGTCGGTGTCGCACTGACGCTCGCTCCACTGCTGTTCTTCAAGTACTACGGCTTCTTCACCGTCAACGTGACGAACGCTTCGGCCGCGCTCGGGCTGCGGCTCAGTCCGCCACTGATCCAGGTGATATTGCCGATCGGCGTGTCGTTCTACACCTTCATGGCGATCAGCTACGTCGTCGACGTGTACCACCGGAAGTTCGCGGTCTCGTCGTGGACCGACGTGACCCTGTACCTCTCTTTCTTCCCGCACCTCGTGGCGGGGCCGATCGTGCGCCCGAGCGAGCTGATCCCGCAATTGGACGTGCGACGCGATGCGCGTCACGTCGACGTCGTCGGCGCCGGGTGGCTGATCCTCGGTGGGCTATTCAAGAAGGTCGTGATCGCGAACTTCCTCGCGACCGCGATCGTCGACGAGGTGTTCGGCGACCCGACCCGTCACGGCGCACTCGAGATCGGCGTCGGCATCGTGGCGTATGCCGTGCAGATCTACTGCGACTTCAGCGGCTACACCGACATCGCGATCGGCATCGCGAAGCTGCTGGGCTTCCAGTTCCCGCAGAACTTCGATCGTCCCTACAGCGCGCGCTCGATCCAGGAGTTCTGGCGCCGTTGGCACATGACGTTGTCCCGCTGGCTCCGCGACTACCTGTATATCCCGCTCGGAGGCAGCCGCAAGGGGACCGCCCGCACCTACGCCAACCTGATGATCACGATGCTCCTCGGCGGCCTGTGGCACGGCGCGGCGTGGCACTTCATCGTGTGGGGCGGGCTGCACGGCGTCTATCTCATGATCGGCCAGTGGAAGCGCTCGCTCCGCGAGCGAGGCGTCTTGGCCGCCCTGCCCCAGGGTCGCTGGGTGGAGGTGCTGCGGTGGCTCGGCGCCTTCGGGCTCGTGTGCGTCGCGTGGGTGTTCTTCCGCGCCGATTCGGTCGGCACCGCCCTCACGATGCTGCGACGGGTGCTGTCAGGGGCAGGCGGCCAGACCGACCTGGTGACCGTACGGGTGCTCGCGGCGATCGCGATCGGCCTTGCCACGCAGTTCGTGCCGCACGCGCCGGCCGAGCGCATCAAGGCTTCTATCTCCCGGCTGCAGCCGATCCCGATGGGCGTTGCCGCCGGCGTCGTCCTGTTCGCCATCACGACCCTGGGGCCGCGCGGTGTGGCACCCTTCATCTACTTCCAGTTCTAGATGAGTGAGCACACCATGCCCGGTTCCCCAACCTCGACCTCCGGCGGCGCAGCGCGCCCGCGGCCGCGCCGCCACGCGATGGCCGCCGGGCGCACCTTCATCGTCATCGCCGTCACCCTGCTCGTGTGGACCGTCTTGTACTCCCCGGAACTGCGCCGCTCGGCCGAGGCCGCGCCCACCGGAACACGCCGAAGCATCTCGCTCGCCCTGCTGACCCCCGTGGCCTGGCTCTCCGATCACATCGGATTGACCAACGTCACCGACGCGGCCGCGCGAGCGGCGGGCCGCGACCCAGATGCCGCCGTCGGCGGCGTCGTCGGCGGCGTGCAAGTCGGTGTCGACGATCTACCCGAGCCGACGGGGTCACCGAAGCCATCCAGGCCGGTCGTGCGCAACACCCCGATCCGATCCCCGACGTTCGACCGGCAGCTGCGCGTGGCGGTCGTCGGCGACTCCCTGGCTGCAGGGATCGGGTACTTCGCCGAGCGCGTGTTCAAGCCGTTCTTCGTGGAGGTCTACAAGCAAGGGCGGGTCTCGACGGGGCTCGCACGCCCGGACTACTTCAACTGGCCGGGCCAGATGCAGTCGATCGTGGACCGCGCCGATCCCGATCTCGTGCTCGTCATGGTCGGCGAGAACGACAACCAGGGGCTGCTCTACCCCGACGGTTCACTCGAACAAGACATCGGTACGTTCGAGTGGGCGAGCCACTACGAACAGCGCGTCCAACGCTTCGCCGAGATCGCGACCAGCGGCCGGGGTCACCTGATCTGGATCGGGCTTCCCAATGAGCGCGACCGCGGCCGATGGGAGTTCATCCAGCGGCAGAACGCGATCTTCGAACGCGTGGCCGCTCGCATGCCCAACGTGGCGTACTTCGACACCTGGCACACGTTCGAAGCTGCCGACGGCACCTACAACGCGTACTACCGCGACGGCGACGAGGTGACCCAGATCCGCACCGACGACGGCGTCCACTTCAACACCGACGGCTACACCCTGCTGATGGAAAAGGTCGCCGAGTTCACGACACAGGAATTCCGCCTCGATAACAAGACCTACGAGACCTAACACGCATCAAAGCGCCTTGACCCGGTACTCGCACACGCCCGAAACGGGGAAGGTCGCGCCGTCATCGTCCGCGAGGGTTGCCGCCAGCACGAACGGGCCGTGGGCGAAGACGTATCCCCGCCGTTCATACAGTGCCCGGGCGGCTTCGTTGTCCTCGTCCAATCCGACCGCGAGACCGATCCGATCGAAACCAGCCGCACGGGCCGCATCCTCGAGCGCCCCGATCAGCGCGCTGCCGATCCCCTGCCGGCGCCACGCGTCAGCCACGGCGATGTCGCGGATCTCGGGACATGTTTCGCGAAACGCCGAAGCGGACCACTCCGGGTGGCCCGGGAATACGAGCATCCCACGACCGACCGCGATCGAATCGGCCCACGCGACCAGTTGGGCCGCCAGGCCCCGATCTTGGTACCCCAGTCGCTCCCCGTACTCCCGTGCGTTCCACGACGGCATCGTCGTTTGGAAGGCGTCGAGCTCCGCCGCTTCGAGCCGGCGGACCTCGACGACCGGATCTCGAGGGGTCACCCGATCGGCGGCACGTCGGGGAGCTGCGCCAAGGCGGCATCCTCGGCCGAGGGGTCGAACTCGATCTCGGGCAGACGGCCGTTGAGGTAGTCGTCGTAGGCCTGCATGTCATATGCGCCGTGCCCGGACAGGTTGAACAAGATCACGCGCTCCTCGTTCGCCTCACGTGCCGCGATCGCCTCGTCGATCGCACCCTTGATCGCGTGCGCGGACTCTGGCGCGGGCACGATCCCCTGCGTCTTGGCGAACTGGATGGCGGCTTCGAACACCTGGTTCTGTGTGTAGGCGGCCGCCTCCATGTGCCCCTCATGCACGAGCATGCTGAGCGATGGCGAGTCGCCGTGGTAGCGCAGGCCACCGGCATGCACCGGCGCGGGCGTGAAGGTGTGTCCGAGCGTGTACATCGGCACCAGCGGCGTCATACCCGCCGTGTCGCCGAAGTCGTAGGCGAACGTGCCCTTCGTCAGGGTGGGGCAGGCCGCCGGCTCAGTCGCGAGGAACCGCATGTTGGGCTTGGCTCCCGACAACCGCTCGGCCATGAACGGGTATGCGAGGCCTGCGTAGTTCGAACCGCCACCGACACAACCGATGACGACGTCGGGCGTGTCGCCCGTTTGTTCCATCTGCGCCTGCGCCTCCAGGCCGATGATCGTTTGATGTAGCAGCACGTGGTTCAACACCGAGCCGAGCGCGTACTTCATCGTGCCGCCGCTGGTGGCGACCGCCTCGACCGCCTCGCTGATCGCAAGGCCCAGCGACCCGGTGTGCTCGGGGTTCGCCTCCAACGCGGCCTTGCCGGCCTGGGTGGTTGGCGAGGGTGAGGCGACAACCTCGGCGCCGAACGTCTCCATGAAGATGCGGCGATACGGCTTCTGATCGTAGGAAGCCCTGACCATGAAGACCTGGCAGTCGATGCCGAAGAACGCGCACGCCATCGCGAGCGCCGAGCCCCACTGGCCGGCGCCCGTTTCCGTTGCGATGCGTTTCGTGCCGGCTTCCTTGTTGTAGTACGCCTGCGCGATCGCGGTGTTCGGCTTGTGAGACCCGGCCGGCGACACCCCCTCATACTTGAAGTAGATACGCGCCGGCGTGTGCAACGCCTGTTCCAGTCGCGTGGCCCGATGCAACGGAGACGGCCTCCACAGCCGGTAGATGTCGAGCACCTCGCCGGGGATGTCGATCCAGGGGTCGGTACTGACCTCCTGCATGATCAACGACTCCGGGAACAGCGGAGCGAGGTCCGCGGGACCGACCGGCTCCTTGGTGCCGGGGTGCAACGGCGGCAGCGGCTGCATGCCCGCCTGCACGATCGAAGGCATGATGTTGAACCACGCCGTCGGCATCTGATCCTGCGACAGGTCAAAGCGCGTCTGCTCGGTCATGAGGGCCTCCTTCGCCAACGTCCGGAGCGCGAGCCTACCCCTAGGCGGTGGGGTCGCGCGAGACCTCGAGCCAGCCGTCGACCTCGCGCACGGCATACAGGGTCAAGGGATCGCGGGCGGGCCCGTCGATCGGTTCACCCGTCTCCAGATCGAACACGCTCTCGCACGCCTCACAGGTGAGCTGCCCGGAGCGATCATCGAACGCGGCCTCCGCAAGCGCGCACCCCGAGCCGGTGCAGGTCTCGGCGAACGCGAACAGGCGGCGTTCGTCGTGTGCGACCGCCACCCGGCCGGCGGGCAGGTCGAAGGCTCGGACCTCGCCCTCGGGGATCTCGGCCACCGTTGCGACGCGCACATAGTCCATGCTCACGCCCCCCGCACGGCCAGGAACGATCGCTGTAGCGCGGTCGCCGTGCCGAAGACCGCCAGCAGCACGAGCACCGGCAGCATCAAGCCGGGGATCAACAATCCGAGCGCGAGGGCGCTGACCCGCTCGAGCCGCTGGAACAATCCCTCGGTCAGCACGACCTTGGCAGCCTCGGCCTCCGCGCGAACGTGGCTCACCGCGAGCGACACCACCAGCGTGACGAGTGCCAGCATCGCCGCGACCTCCTGTCCGTCGCGGGCCAAGTACCAGAACAGGCACGAGAACAAGATCATGTCGGACACGCGGTCAAGCACCGAGTCCATGAACGCGCCCGAACGGCGTGCCTCACCGCGGTGGCGGGCAACGGAGCCGTCCATCACGTCGGCGACGCC
>JANMPG010000238.1:0-4437 GCA_031369745.1 Actinomycetes bacterium | reverse complement strand
TGAACTTCTGCACGAGACCACCATGGCGCTCGAGGGCCGAACGCATCTCGGTGAAGTAGCCGTCGAGGATCGGGCGGAGTACCTCTGGGTCGTGTTGTTCGCCCAGGGACGTGGACCCAACGAGATCGCAAAACAGCGCGGAGATGACCTTGCGCACCTCACCAGACGAGGCGGACGCGCCGAGGGGCGCCGCGCACCCGTTGCAGAACTTCGCGCCGTCCGGGTTCTCGGTACCGCAGGTCGAGCAGATGAGCACGCGCCGATGCTATCCCGCATCTGCACGGCGACGCTCCGGTGCGCCTCGCTTCGACGACGAGTCCTCCCATCAGTGGGAACAACCGCCCCTCGCCGAAGCTCAGGCCCGGAGTCTGTCCCCAGTCGACTCGACCGCGGATGACCCCAGTCCGCAGCTACAGAAGGGCCTCCAGGAGCGACGCCGCAGCGGCGGGCGGATCGGTTGCCCGGAGCCGATCACGGTGGTGAGCCGCAGCCTCTCGCATCGTCTCGTCGTCGAGCGTGCGATCGATAGCGTCAGCGAGTACCTCGCCGATGCAGGACTCGCGGGGCACGATCCCTGCCACGCCGAGCGCTTCGGCGCGCGCGGCGACTCCCGGCTGATCGCGACCCCAGGGAATGAGCACCCGGCGGCTGGGCGATGCCTGTAGCAACTCAGGCGAGGGACCGTCGGTGCTCGCGCGCGACCTCGCGCGCGGCCCCGACCGGATCGGACAGCAGCGCCCGCGCTCCGACCGCTTGGGCGTCGGCCTGCGTCACCTCGCCGCCGAGCGCAACCGGTACGACCGCGGCGAGCTCACGGATCGCCTCCGCCTGCGCCCGAACGTGTTTCATGTCGGTCACCGCCAGTACGACGAGCGCCGCATCAGCGGACCGCGCCGTGCTCTCGATCGCGTCGATGGGCGTGTCCGCCCCAAGGAAGATCACGCGCCAGCCTCGCTGGCCGATCTGCATCCCGAATGAGATCAGACCGATGTCATGAGCCTCCCCCGGGACGCACGCGAGCACCACCGACGGCCCGACGCCCGCACCCCAGTCCCGCGCGATCCCCAACAGCCGACCTCGGATCAGGCTGGACGCGAAGTGTTCCTGCGCCACCGACACCTCACCCCTCGCCCATCGGTCCCCGAGTTCGCGCAAGTACGGCAGCGCGACGTCTTGAAGCAGACCATCGACGGAAAGGGCCGATAGGAGTCGGTCGATGGCTCGGTGCGCCTCCTCCCCGTCCATGACGTCGAGCGATGTCGCGAGCCGGGTCGTGAGCGCTTCGAGCGTGCGAGGGTCGGTCTCCTGCGGTCTCGGGGTCGACGTCCGGGCGTCATCGAGCGCCTGGCTAGCTGCCTGCGCCGCCGAGAGCCCACCTGCGATCAGCTGCGCCGTGCGCCGCACGCGCCGCTCATCCTCATCGGAGTAGAGCCGGAACCCGCCGTTCGATCGAGATGGCCTGAGCAGGTCGTAGCGCTGCTCCCAGGCACGAAGGAGCTCCGGCGATACCCCCGTGCGCCGAGCCAACTCTCCGATCCGCAGATACCCTCCCTCGCCGTCCACAGCCACACTTTACACGAACCATCCACAGATTTCTCGACAATCCTTTGACAACCAAGCTTCCTGGAGAGTATCTTCTCCCTCGACAAACTCTCGACAAGAAGGGGAGCGAGATGAGAAAGCTCGATGCAACTGCCTTGATCCTCGCGATCGTGGGCGCATTGAATTGGGGACTTGTCGCGATCGGCGAGTTCGACCTCGTGGCCAAGCTCTTCGGCACGGAGTTCGGTGAGACCACGGCCATCAGTCGCGCCGTGTACGGGCTCGTCGGTGTCTCCGGCCTGTGGCTCGCTGTGAGGTTCGCGGCGCTGATGGGCCGTGACCGGCGACGCGTCGCGGTGACTGCCTGAGGCTATGACGGACGTGAGATACGAACGTCTGCGCCGGTTCAACCGGGCGATGGGCGGCCTGCACCTCGTGCAGGCCGCCCTGATCCTCGCGCTGTCCACTCGGTTCGCCTTGCCGGTCACGACGTCGTTCCTGCAGATGAACGGCACGAGCCTCGAGCCGGTGACACGCACCCTGTTCGACATCGCGATCGGCCCGGCCGTGGCGCTGTTCCTCGCGCTGTCGGCCATCGCGCATTTCACACTTTCGAGCCGTTGGGGCTTTCCGCGCTACAGCGAGGACCTTGCTCGAGGCATGAACCGCGCCCGCTGGATCGAGTATGCAGCGAGTTCCTCGGTGATGATCGTGATCATCGCGATGCTCGTCGGCATCTACGACGTCGTATCGCTGCTCGCGCTGTTCGCACTGAACGCCTCGATGATCTTCTTCGGCTGGGTGATGGAGATCCACAACCAGACGACCGCGCGCACCAACTGGCTCGCGTACTGGTTCGGCGTCTTCGCCGGAGCCGTGCCGTGGGTCGCGATCGCGATCTACCTCCTAGGCCCGGCGCTGTCCGGAGATCAGGGCCCCCCCGGCTTCGTGTACGCGATCTTCGTTTCGATCTTCATCTTCTTCAACGTCTTCGCGCTGAACATGATCCTGCAGTACCGCCGTACCGGACCCTGGGGCGACTACCTCTACGGCGAGCGCGCCTACATCTGGCTCTCGCTCGTCGCGAAATCACTGCTGGCGTGGCAGGTGTTCGCCGGAACGCTGCGACCGACCTGACACTGCTGGGGAAGGAACAGTCATGCTCACGACGACGACGGAACCTTTGCGAGCAATCTCGACGGTCCACTCACGGGCGTCGCACTCGTACTCGCCGGGTCGCATCTGCGCTGAACCCGACTGCGGAACCCGCCTGTCCGTCTATAACCGCGCCGCCTACTGCGGCGTGCACGAGGAACCCCGTCCCTACTACGTGCGCGGCACGCGTCGATCCACGCGCGCGCGAACCGCGGGGAGGGGGTGAGCGTAACGACCGAGACCGAACGTCGTGTCCAACTCCACCATCTGGAAGGAGCACATCCATGAAGAAGCGAAAGATCATCGCGGCGCTCGCGATAGCGGGCTCGGTCTCGCTGATGGGCGCGGCCTGTAGCGATACCGATAGTGCCACGACGACGTCGCAAGTCGGCGTCTCCGCGACCGCCGGGGCCGACACGAGCACGATGACGATCACTGAGATCGTCGCCGGGGACCCGGACTTCTCTACGCTGCTCGCGGCCGTCCAGGCAGCCGATCTCGGCACGACCCTTTCGTCGGACGGCCCGTTCACGGTGTTCGCTCCGACCAACGAGGCGTTCGCCGCGTTGCCGCAAGGCACTCTCGACACCCTGCTCAAGCCGGCGAACAAGGATCAACTTGCCGCGATCTTGACCTATCACGTCGTCGCCGCTGACGTGATGGCAGCAGACGTGCAACCGGGTGCCGTCACAACCGTGAACTCGGCCGACATCACCATCGCCACGAGCGACGGCGGCGCCGTGACCATCACGGATGGTCAGGGCAACGAAGCCACAGTCACGGCCACTGACGTGGTCGCGTCTAATGGAGTCATCCACGTGATCGACGCGGTGCTCCTGCCGCCGTCCAACTGACCGAATAGATGAACCGGAGCCTCGTGACCTCGCTGCCCAAGCGCGAGTCCCGCCGCGATAAGCGGGGGGCAGATCCCCGCCGGCGCCGGCCGTGGCGACCATGACGACTTGACCCATGGTCCCTTGTCGCACGCCGCGACCGGACCCGGCGAGCTGGAGCCGGCTCGCGGATCGTCGGTGCTGCTCGCAGCCTGGCGGAGTGCGCCCTGCCGACGGCATCGCAGCTCCACGCGAAACGGCCGCCCCCGAAGGGGCGGCCGTTCGTTGCCTCGCGGCGAGGATCAGGCGCTCGCCAACGCGTAGTCCTTGGCGGGTTGCGTCTCGCTACCGACGGCCCGAGCGGCCTTCTTCGCGTGACGGAAACCCATGATCGAAAGGACCCCTAGCGCGATGCCGGCGATCACCATGACCCACCCCGCGTACAGGGCGATCGTGGCGACGGTCCACCAGCCGTAGGCGTTCAGCAAGATCGCGCGGAGCGTCTCACCCTTGAACAGGGTGTCGGCCTTGCCTTGGAGCTCCGCCGCCACCGCCGGGTCGAGACCCTCGACACGGGCAGCTGCGCTCGTCTCCGAATAGGTCTTGCCCTCGTTGATGAAGGCGAGGTGACCCTGGATGTAGCGCGCGAACGCCTCGGCCTGCGGGCCGGTCGGCACGTCTTGTCCGGCGACCGAACCGACGGCCGTCCGCTCTTCGGGCGTCATCACGTCGTACGGCGGGAACGCCACCTTCTCCGGCGCCAGGCGGTCGGTCACGTTGTCCCGGCCGAAGTTGCCGCCGTAGATCGCTGCCGCGCCCACGAAGAGCATGACGACTGCGATCACCAGAGCGGCTGTGCTGACCAGTTGGTCCCAGCCCTTCCTGTTCATGACATACCCCTTTCCTC
>JANMPG010000202.1:0-8761 GCA_031369745.1 Actinomycetes bacterium | reverse complement strand
GCGACGACCGCCCAGGCCCGGTCCGGATCGATCGGCGCCGCGTCGGCAAGCACGGTCTCTTCGCCGGGACGAACGACGACCGAGGGGCGCGCCAGATCGATCAGCCGCTCCTGCTCACGGGCGCTGAGACGCGTGTCGATCGGCAGGAACGATGCGCCTGATCGTGCATGGGCGGCAAGGATCTCGAGCCAATGGAAGCCCGGAGGCAACGCATACGCGATCAGTTCGCCCGCGGTCGCCCAGCGGTGTGCCGTACCTTCCACGTGGGGTAGCCTAACCGTTCGAGTGAACGCTCTAGGAGTTGATGGTCACATGGTTGCGAACGATTGGCAGTCGCAAGGGGAATGGACCGATGTCCGCTACGAAGTTGCGGACGGGATCGCCAAGATCACCATCGACCGACCCGAGGTTCGAAACGCCTTCCGTCCCCTCACCACGAAGGAATTGATCCGGGCCTTCGACATGGCCCGTGACGACCCCACGATCGGCGTCGTGATCCTCACCGGCGAGGGACCCGAGGCGTTCTGCGCCGGTGGCGATCAGAAGATCCGAGGCGACGACGGCTACGTCGACGAACAGGGCATCGGGCGACTCAACGTGTTGGACCTGCAGATCCAGATCCGCCGGTTCCCCAAGCCGGTCATCGCGATGGTCGCCGGGTACGCGATCGGTGGCGGGCACGTGCTGCACCTGTGCTGCGACCTGACGATCGCAGCGGACAACGCACGGTTCGGGCAGACGGGTCCGCGGGTTGGGTCCTTCGACGGCGGCTACGGCATCGGGTTGCTCGCTCGCCAGATCGGTGAGAAGCGCGCCAAGGAAGTGTGGCTGCTGTGCCGGCAGTACGACGCCGCGACGGCGCAGGACTGGGGCTTGGTCAACGCGGTGGTGCCGCTCGCGGAGCTGGAGACCACGACGGTGGCGTGGGCGCGCGAGCTGCTCGAGAAGTCGCCCCTTGCGATGCGACTGCTGAAGTCCGGATACAACGCCGGGGTCGACGGCTTGGCGGGAGTCCAACATCTGGCGGGAGACGCCACGCTCCTGTACTACATGTCGGAAGAAGCGCAGGAAGGCCGCGACGCCTTCCAGCAGAAACGCGACCCCGACTTCTCGCGGTTCCCCAAGCGGCCGTGAGCGAGCGCGACCCCGCACCGATGCACGCGATGCCGCGTTGGCGTGTGTGGTGGCTCGGCGCGCGCCCCCGCACGCTGGGTGCGGGCTTGATCCCGGTGATGGTCGGCACGGCGGCCGCCGGCGACATCGTGTGGTGGCGTTTCGTCGCGGCCGCGCTGGTCGCGGCAGGTCTGCAGGTCGGGGTCAACTTCGCCAACGACGCTTTCGACGGTACGAAGGGCGTCGACACGCACGAACGCGTGGGACCGCCGCGCCTGACCCAGACGGGCGCCGCAAGCCCGCGAGCTGTGCTGATCGCGGCGCTGATCTCGCTAACGGTCGCGGGGCTCGCGGGGCTCGCACTCGCGCTCGCGACGACGCCGGCGCTGATCTTGGTGGTCGGCGCGCTCGCGATCGTGGCCGCGCTCGCATACAGCGGTGGCCCGCGTCCCTACGCGGGTCTGGGCCTCGGCGAGGTGATGGTGTTCGTCTTCTTCGGACTGGTCGCCACGTGCGGCACGAGCTTCGTCATGGTCGAGACGATCCCGGCCGCGTCGTGGTGGTGCGCAGCGTCGCTTGGCCTGCTGGCGGTCGCGATCTTGGAGGCCAACAACATCCGCGACGTCGCGACCGACGCGGTCGCGGGCAAGCGGACCCTGGCGGTGCGGATCGGCGAGCCTCGCGCGCGGCGTCTGTACGCCGGTTTCGTCGTTGGGTCCTTCGTCGCGATCGGGGTTGGCGTGCTCATGTACCTCGTCGATCCGGCGGCGGGGCTCACGCAATGGGGGCTGTTCGGACTCGCAGCGTGGCCGTTGGCGATCCGTCCGCTGGAAGCGTCGCGAACCGCGCGTGGCCGCGAGCTCATCCCCGTGTTGGTCGGTACCGCGAAGCTGCATGCCGCGACGGGGCTGCTGCTCGCGCTCGGGCTGCTGTTGGCCCAGACGGTGTAACCGTGGACAGGGGCGACATCTCCCTTGGGTGCGCGACCGCGCTGGTCGAGTCGCTCGCGCGCGCCGGCGTGCGACATACCTGCTTGTCCCCCGGTTCGCGCTCGACCGCCCTGGCACTGGCGCTTGCCCGGAACGATCGGTTTGCGGTGCACGTGTTCCTCGACGAGCGGTCCGCGTCGTTCTTCGCCCTCGGGGTGGCCAAGGCGAGCGGCGAGCCGGTCGTCCTCGCGTGCACCAGTGGCACCGCAGCAGCGGAGTACTTCCCGGCGATCGTGGAAGCATCGCAGTCGCGGACGCCCCTCGTCGTGTTGACGGCAGATCGCCCGCCGCGGCTGCGCGGGACCGGTGCGAACCAGACGATCGACCAGCGCGAGCTGTACGGGATGTATGCGCGCGCGTATCTGGAGCCGCCCGTTCCGGAGACGCCGAACGATGCGCTCGCCTGGTCCGACACCGGCCGGCGGGCCGTCGAGGCGGCGAACGGTGAACCCGCCGGCCCGGTGCAGGTGAACTGCTCCTTCGACGAGCCGCTGGTCCCCGCGAGCGCTTCGGTGGCGATGCCTCCCGGTCTCGATGCGGTTTCGCCGACCCGCGATCGGGACGTGGCTGCGGCGCGGGTGGCCGCCGTCCGGTTCTTGGAAACGTATGGCGGGCGGCGCGGCGTGCTCGCGATCGGTGGGCTCCCTGCGCCCGAAACGCTCTCGCTGCTGTCGCTCGGCGCACTGCTCGGCTGGCCCGTGCTGGCCGAACCGCTCAGCGGGCTGCGACTCGACGCGTCGGATGCGGGATCCGCGCTCGCGGCGGGATCGTTCCTGATCGGGGATGCGGACTGGCTCGCGCGGCACCGACCCGAGGTGGTCGTGCAGGTCGGCGCCACACCGACGACCCGGTCGACGCAGCAGTTCGCCGGCTCGGCCGCTTCGCTCGTCGTGCTCGACCACGCTCACCTGAACCCCGATCCGCAGGAGCGCGCCGAACACCGGATCCGCGTCGACCCCGAGTTGTTCGCGGGGATCGCATGGGATGAACGGGACGCGTTGTCGATCACACCATGCGATGCGTCGTGGCTCGATGCCTGGCGTGAGGCGGATCTGATCGCGCGCGCGCGCCTCGACCGTGCGCTCGACGCATGGGAGGAGCCCTTCGAAGGACGGGTCGCTCGCGACGTCGCATCGTTCGTGCCACACGGTGGCGCGCTGTTCGTCGGCAACTCCACGCCGGTGCGAGACCTCGACGCGTTCATGGCGCCGCGCAGGCCGCCACGCATCTGGACCGCTCGCGATCTGCTTCGGGTCCTCGCCAATCGTGGGGCGAGCGGCATCGATGGGCTCGTGGCCACCACGCTCGGCGTGGCCGCCGCACACGCGGGGCCGACCTACGCGCTTGTCGGCGACCTCTCGTTCCTCTACGACGCGGGAACACTGCTGTGGTCTTCGAGGCTCGGCGTCGACGCCGTGTTCGTCGTGCTGGCCAACGGCGGAGGCCAGATCTTCTCGATGCTCGATCAGGTGGCGCTGCCGGAACACGAGGAACTGTTCGTCACCCCGCACCCGGCACGGATCGAGGCGGTGTGCGCGGCTGCGGGAGTCGGGCACGTCGGGGTGGACCGCGCGGCCGATCTCGCGTCAGCACTCGAACGCGCGGCGCGCGCCGGCGGCGTGCAGGTGGTCGAGGTGGCTATCGACGCCGAGCGCGATCGTTCTCGCCGCGAAGAACTTCGCAACATGCTCAGCGCAACCCTGCGCGAACACTGATCGATCGCCTAACGCCTTGTCGTCACCCCCGCATCGGCGGGCGGCATCACGTCACCCCCAGCGCAGGGCGTCGAGGAAGGCGCGGAACTTCCGATCGGTCTCTTCTCGTTCGCTCACGGGGTCGCTGTCGGCCACGACCCCCGCGCCCGCGTACAAGGTGGCGCGAGAACCGGCGAGCTCGGCACATCGCAAGGCGATCGCCCACTCGCCGTCGCCCGCGGCGTCCACCCACCCGACGGGTCCGGCATAGGAACCACGATCGAACGCTTCTAGTTGATGCAGCAGCCCGAGCGCGGTGTCGGTCGGTGTGCCGGCGACCGCCGGCGTCGGGTGCAGTGCGGCCACCAACTCCAGCACGGTGGGCGCCGGCTCGCGAAGCCGACCCCGAAACCGCGTCGACAGATGCCACACGTTGGGTGTTTCGTGCAGCACCGGATCCGCATCCCAGTGCAAGGTGTCGCACAGCGGCTGCAACACCTCCGCGATCGTATCCACGACGATCCGATGCTCCTGTTGATCCTTCGCCGAGGCGAGGAGCGCGTCCGCATTCGCGCGATCCTCGCCTCGGTCGCCCGACCGCGGCGCCGACCCGGCGAGCGGATGGGAACGCACCTCGAGCCCGTGCTTGGAGACCAGCAATTCCGGAGAGGCGCCAACGAGCACACCGCGCGCAGTGGGCGCGATGAACGTGTAGGCGTGCGGGTCGACAGCGCGCAGGCGGTGTGCCAAGCGCCGAGGATCGAGCGCCCGGCCGGCATCGACGTCGATCGTGCGCGCCAACACGACCTTGCGTAGCTCCCCCGCACCGATCCGCCGCACCGCCTCTTGGACGGCACCCTGGTACACCTCGGGCGACGGTTCGTAGGACAGCTGGACATCCGCAAAGGCCGCCGACGGGATCGCGCCGGACACCAGGACGGGCTGCACGATCGGCCCGATGCGAGACGTGGAGAACGGATCGGTACGACGAACCGCCGAGGCACTGATAGACAGCACACCGTCGCCGGCGAATGGCAGCGCCCCGCAGGCAGCTGCGCCATCGTCGCGGCGGCGTAGCTGCGAGACGGCACCGAGCGCGCTCACGGTGTCGCCGGGACCGGTCGCGATCCCGAGCCCGTCGTGTTCGACATAGACGCCGCCCGGTTGCCACGCCGCCAGCAGATCGAACGCCGAACCGAGGGGTTCGGCGTTCACGCCCGCACCCCGACGAACAACTGGGTGATCCCGCCCGACAGCTGGATCCTGCGCGCCGAGGGGAATCCGGCTTCGCGCAGCATGGCGAGCATCTCCGCGGGCGGAGGCAGGTAAGCCATCGACTTCGGCAGGTAGGCGTACGCGTCGCGATCCGATAGGAGTCCGCCGATCATCGGCACGAGCCGCTCGAAATACACCGAGTGACCCAGGCGAAGCACCGCGTTGTCCGGCCGACTCGCGTCCAACAAGGCGATCGCGCCGCCGGGGCGCACGACGCGACCGAGTTCGCGGAACAGATCCGGGAGCGACACGACGTTTCGCAGCGCGAAGCCACACGTGATGCCGTCCGCACTCGCATCACGCACCGGTAGCCGCAGCGCATCAGCCTGCACCAATGGCGCGTCGGTTCGAGCGCTCGCCAACATCCCGAACGAGAAGTCGAACCCGACGGCGAGGTACCCCGCTCGACGCAACTCGCGGCAGAAATCACCCGTGCCGCACGCGAGATCGAACGCACGGGAGCCGGCCGGCAGATGCAATTCGCGGATCGCGCGGCGGCGCCAGCCGACATCCATCCGCAGCGTCATCACGCGATTCACCAGGTCGTATCGCGGGCTGATGCGATCGAACAGCGCGCGGACGGTCGCGGCCTTCTCCTCACCACGCGGCAGCTGCGCGTCGTTCATGTCTCGATCCGCGCTTCGGCCTCTTCGAGCAAGACCCGCCGGAAGTGACTCGACACCAGCCCCGTGACCGCCGGCAGCAGCTCCTGGAACGCCGCCACCATCTGCGCGGCGGCCTCCGGGTCATCGCCCGTCGTGTCGCGGATCGGCTCACGCACGTGTCGATCGAACAGGTCGACCGCGCGCACGGCCAGATCGCGCAGGGCGGTGTCGGCGTCGCGCGCGAGCCCGAGCAACTCGCCGACCGGCAGGCCGAACTCGAGCAGCTTCAGCGCCGTTCGCACCAGCTCGATGTCACCGGCGTCGTAGCGAACCTCGCCGTCGACCTGCCGGCCGATCCGGATCCCCTCGCGCTCCACGGCCTGGATCAGCGACGCGGGCACGCCGGAGACATCCGCCAGCTCTTCGAGGGTCAACGTGGACCCCGTCGCGATGTGGGAACCGTCGCCGCGTGCGGCCGCGACGGCCGCCGCCAGATCGGCGTCGGAGACCCCCAGCTCGCCGCGCACGACGCGACCGATCGCGGCAAGGGTCAGACCCTTTGCCTGCAGATCGCGGATGCGACGGATGCGCTCGGCGTGCATGTCGTCGTACCAGGCGACCCGACCCTCTCGCGTCGGCTGCGGCAGCAGCCCACGCGACTGGTAGAAGCGCACCGTGTCGACGGAAACGTCGCACGCCGCCGCCAATCGCTCCACCCGATACCTCACGATCGACCACTCTACGAGTGTGCGCTCGAACCTTCACACCAAACGCTCGAACGACGGGAGGTCCCCGCCCGCGGATACGATGCGCCGCGTGAAGCACGCACCCCGCGCGATCAGTCTCGCCGTGGTCCTGGCGAGCGTGTTCGGCACGATGGCGATCGGGACCGCGCTGAAGTCTCCCTGCGCAAGCGGCAAGTACGAAGACGGCCGCCAGTACCGGCTGCTGTGCTACTCAGACATCGTCCCCCTGCTGGGCACCGAGCAACTGGGTCGCGGTCGGTTGCCATTCTTCGATCGCTGCGAGGCTACGGAGAACAACTGCGATGAGTACCCCGTCCTCACGATGTACCTGATGCGCGTCGCGGCCTGGATCTCGGGAAACGACTACGCGACGTTCTTCTACACCAACGCGATCTTGCTGCTCGGGTTCGCGGCGATCACGGCGGTGTGCCTCTGGCTGCTCGCGGGCTCACGAGCGCTGTGGTTCGCGCTGGCGCCCACGTTGCTGATCTACGGCACGATCAACTGGGATCTCGCGGCGGTGGCGTGCGCGACCGCGACGCTCGTGGCATTCGCCAAACGACGAGACGGTTGGGCCGGTGTGCTCATCGGCGTCGGGGCGGCAACGAAGTTCTACCCAGCCCTCGTCTTGGTGCCGCTGTTCCTGCAGGGGCTCCAGAACCGAGAACCGGATCGATCGGTCCGCGTGTTGTGGTGGTCTGCCGGCACGTGGGTCGCGATCAACCTGCCGTTCGCGATCGCCGCGCCCAGCTCGTGGTGGGAGTTCTTCCGATTCAACAGCGTTCGCACTCCCGACTTCGACAGCTTCTGGTACATCGCCTGTCGTCACGTCGACAGCGTGTGCATCTCGATCGACAACGTGAACCTGGCGGCGCTGAGCGCGTTCTTCGTCTCGGCCTTCCTCGCGATCTACTTCAAGGGTCGGCGAGACCCGACGTTCCCACGATGGTCCACGGGCGTGCCGCTGCTGATCTGTTTCCTGCTGACGAACAAGGTGTACTCACCGCAGTACTCCTTGTGGCTGCTGCCGTGGTTCGCGCTGACCATGCCGCGACTCGGACGGTTCGTAGCCTTCGAGGCGGCCGACTTCGCCGTGTTCGTCACGCGGTTCTGGTTCTTCGGCACGTACACCGGCGTGATGGCGCTACCGCAACAATGGTGGTTCGAGGTCGCGATCGCGATCCGCGCGGCGATCCTCGTGTGGTGTCTGTTCGCCTGGGTGCGCGATGAGATCCCGCCGCTGTCGTTGGCCCGCACGTGGCAGCGCGCGCCCAACCTCGCGCTACCCCCTGCGCCGGTATGAGCGACGCCAGCGCCCTCGTCGCCGTCCCGCGCCAGGCCGTACGTGTGCGCGACGGGTGGCGTGAAGCGATGTGGGCGTTCCTGGGAGCCCGTGTGCTGCTCGCGGCGATCGGCGTGCTGGGCGGCGGCACCCTGGCGCTTGCGCCGGGCCAACCCCCGACGGATGCCGGGTTTCCCAACCCGGTGTTGTCCCCGGGCTGGCACATGTTGGCGACGTCGTTGCAGCGCCAGGACGCGCAGTGGTTCCTGCGCCTGGCAACCACGGGCTACTCGCCGGGAGACAACAGCGCGGCCTTCTTCCCGGCATTCCCCACGGCGATCCGCGTGACCAACCTGCTCCCGGGCGTGGGACCGCTCGCCGCCGGCTTGATCGTCGCGAACGTCGCCGCCTTCGCCGCCCTGCTCCTGTTGCACGCGCTGACCCGATCCGAGCTCGGCGACGACGCCGCGCGCCGCGCAGTGTTGTTCACCGCCTTGTTCCCGACCGCATTCTTCCTGTACGCCCCGTACACCGAGTCGTTGTTCCTGCTGGCGTCGATCGCCACGTTCTGGTTCGCTCGCCGCGACCGCTGGATGTGGGCAGCGTTTGCCGGAGCGCTGGCAGCGGCGACCCGAAGCGTCGGCATCCTGTTGATCTTGGCGTTGTGGGTCGAGGTGTTGGCCCAGCACCGTCGGGATGGTCGCGCGCCGCTGCCTCGACTCCTGGCCGCCGCGGCGGTGGCGCTTGGTCCGCTGCTCTACTTCACGTGGTGGCAGTGGCGCTACCACAACTTCTGGGCGCCGTTGGACGCGCAACATGCCTGGCGCCCCGGCGGGACTCGTGTGCCGTGGGACACCATCAGGGAGGCTGCCAGGCTCGCCTGGCGCTACCAGAGCTGGTGGCTGCTGGATCTGACGATCGTGGGCCTGGCGGCGATCGGCATCGTGCTTGCCGCCCGCCACATCCCACTCACGTACACGGTGTATGCGACCGGCAGCATCATCCTTCCCCTCTTGCTCCCCTTCGGGGGTCGCCCGCTGCTGTCGTTGCCTCGATT
>JANMPG010000140.1:0-13706 GCA_031369745.1 Actinomycetes bacterium | reverse complement strand
GCAGGAGCCAGACCCGGAAGTCGACGCGATGTTTCGAACGATCGTCGAGGTGCAGGCGGATCTCGGCGAGGTCGCATGCAACCACCTGATCATCAGCTTCACGAGAAGTGCCGACGATGTCGCGGCCGCCTACGAGCTGGCTCGGCGTGTGGATCCAACGCTACCTCGGCGCCTGGACGTCGTGTGTCTCTTCGAGACTGCGGCGGAGCTCGAGCGAGCCAGCCAGATCCTCGATGAGGTCATCGCGCTCCCACCTGTGCGCGCACGCCTTCGCGTGAACGGCAACCGCCTCGAGGTGATGGTTGGCTATTCCGACTCGGCGAAGGAGGCAGGCGTTCTGGCGGCCTCGCTGGCGCTCTACGACGCGCAACGCTCGATCGCGGCATGGGGTCGTCGTCGCGGCCTGACGCTCACGGTGTTCCACGGCAGGGGCGGAGCCCTCGGTCGCGGCGGTGGACCAACGGCACGAGCCATCAAGGCCCAGCCACCCGGTTCTGTGGACGGGCGTTTCAAAGTGACCGAGCAAGGAGAGGTGGCGTTCGCTCGGTACGGCGACCCCGACGTGGCCTGGCACCATCTCGAGCAGCTTGCCCGTGCGGTCGCCGCGTCGCCCGACGAGCGCGCGCCCGACCCCGCCGAGGAGTTCGCTCCCGAGATCGCCGCGATGCGCGATGCGAGCGCGCTCGCCTGGCGTTCGCTCGTCGGTACGCCCGGCTTCGCGCGTTGCTTCACTGCCGCAACGCCGATCCGTCAGATCGCGACGATGCCCATCGCCTCTCGTCCGGTCTCGAGGGCGGCCACGGTCGATGACCTCGACGCGTTGCGTGCGATCCCGTGGGTGTTCTCGTGGGCGCAGGCGCGGGTAAACCTGCCGGGTTGGTACGGCTTGGGCGCCGGTCTCGGATCCGTGGCGAGACGACCGCGCGGGCTCGCACGTCTTCGGCGTATGCGACGCGACTGGCCGTTCTTCGCGGTGCTCCTGGAAAACGCCGAGATGTCGCTGGCCAAGGCCGACCGCGGGCTCGCCACCAGGTACCTCGAGCGGGGCAAGCGCCCGGACATCGCCGCGGCGATCATGCAGGAGTGGGATCAGGCTGAGCGGATGGTCCTGGCCATCTCGGGCAACGAGGCACTGCTCGGCGATCGACCCTCGCTGCGCGGTGCGATCGACCTGCGGGCTCCCTACATCGACGCGTTGTCGTTCCTGCAGCTTCGGTTCATGGACGATAAGCGCGCGACCCGGCTGGTGCAGGCGACGATCGGTGGCATCGCGGCCGGCTTGCAGAACACCGGTTGACCAGCGACCACTGACCCGCGTTCAGCCGCACCGGCTATCGCGTGGGGGCCCGCGTGCCCTATGCTCCGGCCCTTCGTCTCGGACGGCTGACCGACCGGGACTCGGATACGAAAGGGAGACCATGGCTGACCTGGTGACCTCGATCCCGGCGCTTGACCCCGGTGAGCGTCTGTTGTGCGGACCCGGCCCGTCCAACGTGCACCCCGCGGTGCTCGATGCGATGCGCCTGCCCATGAACGGGCATCTCGACCCCGATTTCTGGGACATCCTGAACGATCTCGTCTCAGGGCTGCGGGCACTGTGGCGAGCGAGCGACGGCCTCACGATCTGCCTGTCGTCGTCGGGCAACTCCGCGATGGAGGCCGGCTTCCTGAACCTGATCGAGCCAGGCGACAAAGTGATCAGCGCGCATTGGGGGTTCTTCGGTTCTCGGTTGAACGATTTCGCACACCGCGTCGGCGCCGATGTGATCGAGCTGACCGCCGAGTTCGGCCAGATCGTGTCGGTGGAGCGGATCATGGAGACGCTCGCGGCCAACCCCGACACGAAGATCGTCAGCGTCGTGCACGCCGAGACCTCCACGGGCGCCGAGTTCCCGTTACAGGAACTGGGCGAAGCGATGCGGGCGAGCGGCTCCGACGCTCTGCTGTACGCGGACTGCGTGACGTCCCTCGGTGGCCAGCTCGTCGACGCCGACGCATGGGGGATCGACTTCGGCTACTCGTGCTCGCAGAAGGCGCTCGGATGCCCGCCCGGCATCGCGCCCGTCACGCTCAGCGAGCGCGCGATCGAAACGATGAAGTCGCACAAGAGCCCGGTCCCCTACTACTACGACTTCGAGGAACTGGCGAAATACTGGATCGATCGGCCGATCGCCTACCACCACACGATGCCGATCCTGCAGTACTACGCGCTGTACACGGGCATCCGCCTGGCGCTCGAGGAGGGCCTGGAGAACCGGTGGGCCCGACACGCTGACGCGGGTCGCTACTTCCAAGAGCAGATCACGGGGCGCGGTTTCGAGTTGCTCGCCGGCGCGGGCAACCAGCTCGTAGAACTGACCGCCGTGCGTGTGCCCGATGGCGTCGACGGCAAGGAAGTCCAGGGCCGCTTCCTGCGGGAATTCAACCTGGAGGTCGGCGGTGGGCTCGGTCCGAAGGCGCCGCCGATCTGGCGCGTTGGCCTGATGGGCGTGAACGCCAATCGCGAGACCGCCGATCGGGTGCTTGCCGCGTTCGACGCCGTGCTGCCACGCTGAGCGGCCATGACCGACAAGGCACGCTTGCACCGCAGCGAACTCGCGGTGCCCGCAACGAATCTCCGCGCGATGGAAAAAGCGCCCACGTTGGGCGCCGACGTCGTGTTCCTCGATCTGGAAGACGCGGTCGCGCCTGACGACAAAGAGCAGGCGCGCACCAACGTGATCGACGCCCTCGGTGCGCACGACTGGTCGAGCACGGCGGTCAGCGTCCGGATCAACGGCCTCGATACGCACTGGTGCTATCGCGATGTGGTCAACGTGGTGGAAGCGCGGGGTGCGGTGCTCGACACCGTGCTGGTGCCCAAGGTCGGTTCGGCCTCCGACGTCGAGTTCGTCGCCACGTTGTTGGATCAGATCGAACAGGGCAATGGCTGGGAACCGGGTCGCATCGGCATCCACATCCTGATCGAGACCGCAAAGGGTATGGCGAACGTCGAGTCGATCTCGCGCGCCCGACCCGACCGGCTCGAGGCGATGGTGTTCGGCGTGGCCGACTACGCCGCGAGTGTGCAGGCGCGAACGACGAATATCGGCGGCGCCAACCCCGACTATGCCGTCCTCACCGACGCGAACGCCGACGGTGCTCGCGAGATCCATTGGGGCGACCAGTGGCACTTCGGGATCTCCCGGATGGTCGCTGCGTGCCGCGCCGAGGGGTTGCGCCCGATCGATGGGCCGTTCGGCGACTTCAACGACGCCGAGGGGTTCACGAGTGCGGCGCGGCGCGCGGCCGCGCTCGGATGCGAGGGCAAGTGGGCGATCCACCCCTCGCAGGTGGCGCTCGCCAACGAGGTGTTCACCCCCTCGGATGCCGAAGTCGACCGCGCGACCCGGATCCTCCAAGCGATGCAAGACGGCGCGAAACAGGGCAAAGGAGCGGTCTCTCTCGACGGCCGTTTGATCGATGCGGCCTCGATCCGCATGGCGCAGAACCTCATGACGAAGGTCGAGCAGATGCGATGAACATCCACGAGTACCAAGCCAAGGAGCTGCTGAAGAGCTACGGCGTGCCCGTGCCGGCCGGAGAGGTCGTGTACAGCGATCGCGCGGCGGCGCGTGTGGCCGAGGAACTCGGGGGCGTTCGCTGGGTCGTGAAGGCGCAGATCCACGCGGGCGGTCGCGGCAAGGGCGGCGGCGTGAAGGTCGCGAACTCCGTCGAGAAGGTCGCCGAGCTAGCCGACCAGATGATCGGCTCGACGCTGGTCACAGCCCAAACCGGCGCGGAAGGCAAGCGCGTGCACCGCGTGCTCGTAGAGCGGGCGAGTCGCATCGACCGCGAGTTCTACCTGAGCCTGATCGTGGACCGGACCTCGCAGAAGATCGTCGTGATCGCCTCGGCCGAGGGTGGCGTGGAGATCGAGGAGGTCGCCGCCGAGCGCCCCGACGCGATCCACAAGGAGTACGTGGACCCCGGCGTGGGCCTGCTGGACTTCCAGTGCCGCAAGATCGCGACGTCGATCGGGCTGGCCAACCGCGCGACGTCGTTCACGCGGCTGCTGAAGCGCATCTACCGGCTGTTCCGCGACAAGGACTGCCTGCTGCTCGAGATCAATCCGTTCATCGAGACCGAGGACGGCGAGCTGATCGCGCTTGACTGCAAGATGCAGTTCGACGAGAACTCGCTGTTCCGTCAGGCCGCGATCGCAGAGCTCCGCGACTTCGACGAGGAGGACTCCAAGGAGGTCGACGCCTCGGGCCACGGGTTGAACTACGTGGCGCTGGACGGCGACGTCGGGTGCATCGTCAACGGGGCTGGTCTCGCGATGGGCACGATGGACGCGATCGTGCACCATGGGGGACGCCCGGCGAACTTCTTGGATGTCGGTGGCGGCGCCAGCCCAGAGAAGATCGCGAACGCGTTCCGGATCGTGCTGACCGACCCGAACGTCAAGGCGATCTTGGTCAACATCTTCGCGGGCATCAACCGCTGCGACTGGATCGCGCAAGGCATCGTGCAGGCCACGCGCGACCAGCAGATCGGCGTGCCGGTGATCGCAAGGCTGGCGGGCACCAACGTCGAGGAGGGTCGCACGATCTTGCACGACAGCGGCCTCGCCGTGATCCAAGCCACCGACCTGGACGAGGCTGCCGGAAAGGCCGTCGCCGCGATCGGGGGGCCGGCGGCATGAGCGTGTACATCGACAAGGACTCGAAGGTGATCCTGCAGGGGTTCACCGGTCAGCACGCGACGTTCCACGCGGAAGAGTCGATGCGGTTCGGCACGAACGTCGTCGGCGGCGTGACCCCGGGCAAGGGTGGCATGACACATCTCGGTCTGCCGGTGTTCAACTCGGTTGCCGAGGCGGTGGAGGAAACCGGCGCCACGGTCAGCGGCATCTTCGTTCCACCGGGGATCGCCACGGACTCTTTGCTCGAGGCGGTGGAGGCCGGCATCCAGATCGCCGTGATCATCGCCGACGGCGTGCCGGTCCAAGACATGGTGCGCACGAAGCGCTACCTCGCCGGTCGCTCGACCACGATCATCGGGCCCAACTCTCCGGGCATCATCACGCCGGGTGAGTGCAAGGTCGGCATCATGCCGAGTCACATCTACCTGAAGGGCCGCGTCGGCGTGGTGTCCCGCTCGGGAACGCTGAACTACGAGGCCGTGAGCCAGATGACGGCGCTCGGGCTGGGCCAGTCCACGTGCGTGGGGATCGGCGGAGACCCCGTCAACGGGACCGACTTCAAGACGGTGCTGCAGGCCTTCGAGAACGACGACGAGACCGACGTGGTCGTGATGATCGGTGAGATCGGCGGCCAGCAGGAGGTCGAGGCGGCAGCCTGGGCCTCGCAGTACATGGCCAAGCCACTCGTGTGCTTCATCGCCGGCATGTCGGCGCCTCGCGGACGGCGCATGGGACACGCGGGTGCGGTGATCTCGGGAGACTCGGACACCGCCGCCGCCAAGCTGGATGCGATCGAGGCTCTCGGGCACCGTGTGGTTCGCAACCCGGCCGAGATCGGCGACACGGTCTTTCGTGCGGTCAAAGAGACCGGAGCGGGTACCGCGACCGCCTCCTGACGTGCCCTACACTCCGCTGATGCGCAACGACCGGACCCAGCTGCTGCTCGCCAGCTTCTTGATGCTGTTCGTCGAGTTGGTGCTGATCCGATGGGCGGGCGCGTACATCGTGTACCTGTCCTATTTCTCCAACTTCGTGCTGCTCGGCAGTTTCCTCGGGATCGGATTGGGGTTCCTGCGGGCGCACAAGGGACCGGATCTGTTCCGGTGGGCGCCGGTGAGCCTCGCCCTGTTCCTCGGCTTCGTGAAGGGCTTTCCCGTGCAGATCGACCGGACGGGCGGCGATCTGATCTACTTCGGCTCGCTCGAGACGCGGGGCCTGCCAACCTGGGTCATGCTGCCGGTCATCTTCATCGCGGTCGCCGCGATCATGATGATGATCGCCCACGGGGTCGCCCAACGCTTCCGGAAGTTCGAGGCGCTCGAGGCGTATCGCCTCGACATCATCGGCTCCCTGTCGGGCATCGTCGCGTACTCGGCCTTGGCCTACCTTCGCGTGCCACCCCTGGGGTGGATGCTCGTCATCGCAGCGCTGATCCTGTCGCTCGCTTGGCGCCCGAGCGCTCTCAATGTCGCCTCATGCATCGCGATCGTGCTGATCGGCGTGCTCGGTGCCACAACCGGTGTCACGATCTGGTCCCAGTACTACCGGGTCCAGTACGTCGCCGAGCACCGGGAGATCAACGTCAACGGCATCCCGCACCAGGCGATGATCGATATCGCGGGAACGGTCTACGAGGTGCCGTACCAGCGTGTCGCCAACCCGCCCAAGGACGTGCTGATCGTCGGTGCGGGCAACGGGAACGACGTCGCGGCCGCGCTCGCGGCCGGCGCCGAGCATGTCGACGCCGTCGAGATCGACCCGGTCATCCAAGACCTGGGCGCCGAGAACCACCCGCTGCGCCCGTACGACGACCCGCGGGTCACGCGCATCACCAACGACGGCCGGGCCTATCTCGAGCAGACGGACAAGATGTACGACCTCATCCTTTTCGCGCTGCCGGACTCGCTCACGCTCGTCAGCGGGCAGTCCGCGGTGCGACTCGAAAGCTTCCTGTTCACGCAGCAGGCGATGGAGGCGGCCCGCGATCATCTGAACCCCGGGGGCGCCTTCTCGATGTACAACTTCTACCGGGAGCAGTGGCTGCTCGACCGCCTGGCCGGGACGCTCGACACCGTCTTCGAACAAGCGCCGTGTCTCGACCTGGGGGAAACAGGTGCGTCCCAGGTCGGCGGATTCTCGATGTTGACGGTGTCGACCGATCCCGCGGCGGTGCGGTGCGATGCCACGTGGGTACGCCCAGCCGATGTCGTCGCGCCGGCGACGGACGACCGACCGTTCGTGTACCTGAAGACGCCGTCGATCCCGACTCGCTATTTGTGGACGCTCGGGTTGATCCTGATCGTCTCCGCGCTCGGGGTGCGGCTTGCGGGCGGGCGCATCGGCGCCATGCGCGGGTACGTCGACCTGTTCTTCATGGGCGCGGGCTTCCTGCTGCTGGAGACGAAGTCGGTCGTGCAGTTCGCCCTGCTGTTCGGCACGACGTGGTTCGTGAACGCGCTCGTGTTCGCGGGCATCTTGCTCACGATCCTCGCGGCGATCGAGGTCGAGCGCCGAACGCGGATCCGACGACCCGGGCTGCTGTTCTCCCTGCTGTTCGGCGGCCTGCTGCTCGCGGGCTTGGTGCCGGCCTCCTGGTTGCTCTCGCTCGCGACAGCCCCGCGCTTCTTCGCCGCCACCGCGCTCGCCTTCTTCCCGGTGTTCATCGCGAACCTCGTGTTCGCCGAGCGGTTCCGCGACTCGGCCGACCCGACCACCGCGTTCGGCGCGAACCTGCTCGGGGCGATGCTCGGCGGCGTGCTCGAATACCTGTCGCTGATCACCGGCTACCGCGGGTTGCTGGTACTCGCCGCCGTCCTGTACGCGCTCGCGTGGGCGTTCGGGGCTCGCAAGATCGGACAGACAACCACGGACGAGACGGCGACCGCGAGCGAGACCGCAACCACCGCTTCGACCTAGCGGCTCACGCGTCCTTGGTCGGGCGACCTCGGCGGGACGCGCGTGCGCGATCGTTCGCGCTCAGCAGCGCCTTGCGCAGCCGCACGTTCTTCGGCGTGACCTCGACGCATTCGTCCTCGCGCAGGAACTCCAGCGCCTGCTCCAGCGACAACAGCGTGCGCGGGATCAACCGCACGAGTTCCTCGGCGTTCGCCTTGCGCATGTTCGTGAGCTGCTTTTCCTTCGTCGGGTTCACGTCCATGTCGTCGGCACGCGCGTTCTCACCGACGATCATGCCTTCGTAGACCTCTTCGCCGGGGCCGACGAACATGACGCCGCGCTCCTGCAGGTTCAGCAGGGCGAAGTTCGTGGTGGGCCCGCGACGATCGGCGACGAGCGAACCCGAGGGTCGCGTGCGAAGGTCGCCATGCCAGGGCTCGTAGCCGTCGAAGACGTGGTGCAACTGTCCGGTACCGCGGGTCTCGGTCATGAACTCGGTGCGGAAGCCGATCAACCCGCGCGCGGGCACGACGTATTCCATCCGGATCCAGCCGGTGCCGTGGTTCACCACCTGCTCCATGCGCCCCTTGCGGAGCGCCAGGAGCTGGCTGATCACACCGAGGTAATCCTCGGGCGCATCGATCGCCACACGCTCCATCGGCTCGTGCATCTTGCCATCGACCGTTTTTGTCACGACCTGCGGTTTGCCGACCGTCAGCTCGAACCCTTCGCGACGCATCACCTCGACCAAGATCGCGAGCTGCAGTTCGCCGCGGCCCTGGACCTCCCACGTTTCGGGCCGCTCGGTGTCGAGGACGCGGATCGACACGTTGCCGATGACCTCTTGATCCAATCGCGCCTTCACGAGCCGGGCGGTGACCTTCGAACCGTCTTGGCCCGACAGCGGGGAGGTGTTGATGCCCATCGTCATCGACAAGGACGGCTCATCGACGCGCACGACCGGCAGTGGCCTGGGGTCGTCGGGATCGGCCAGGGTCTCGCCGATCGTGACGTCGGCGATGCCCGCGACCGCGCAGATCTCGCCGGGACCCACCTCGTCGGCCTCGACGCGGTCCAGCGCGTCGGTCACGTACAGCTCCACGATCTTGGCGCGCTCGATCGTGCCGTCGGAACGGCACCACGCCACCTGCTGGCCACGCGTGATCGTGCCGTTGCGCACGCGACACAGCGCCAAACGCCCCAGGTAAGGAGAGGCGTCCAGGTTCGTCACCAGCGCTTGCAGCGGCATGTCCGCGTCATACGTCGGCGCGGGCACGTGCGCGAGCAGGGTGTCGAACAACGGTTCCAGCGAGGACTCCAGCGCGTCGGGCGCACGACCGCAATGCCCGTCACGGGCATTCGCGTACAGGATCGGAAAGTCGATCTGGTGCTCGTCGGCGTCCAGATCTAAGAACAGTTCCTCGACCTCGTGCACGACCTCCTCGACGCGGGCGTCGGGGCGATCGACCTTGTTGACTACCAGGACGACCGGCAAACGCGCTTCGAGCGCCTTGCGCAGTACGAACCGCGTCTGCGGCAACGGCCCCTCGGACGCGTCGACCAGGAGCAGGACGCCGTCGACCATCGTGAGCGCGCGCTCGACCTCGCCGCCGAAGTCCGCATGCCCCGGCGTATCGACGATGTTGAATTTGACGCCGTGATAGCGCACGGTCGTGTTCTTGGCCAGGATCGTGATGCCCTTTTCGCGTTCCAGATCCATGGAGTCCATGACGCGCTCGGCGACATCCTGGTTCGCCCGGAACGCGCCGGATTGCCAGAGCATTGCGTCGACCAACGTGGTCTTGCCGTGGTCGACGTGGGCGACGATGGCCACGTTGCGGATGTCATCTCGTGTGGGCATCACCCCAGTGTAGAGGTGACCGCGAGGCAGGCCCGAACTTGCACCCGGCCGGTATCCGGTGTACGAAGCGCAGGATCATCGTCGATCCGACCGAAGGAGCTCGCACATGGTTCGTCCGTTGCATCCCAAAGAACGTCAGGTCTACAGTCGTCGCGCGTTCCTGACGCGCGCTGCCGCGGCGGGCGTCGCGCTGCCGAGCATGGCCGCGATCTTGGCCGCGTGCGGCAGCGGCGCGCAAAGCGGCGTGGCGACGTCGGGCGGCGCAACCGGGGGCGGCGAGAACGCCTACGGCACCGGCGGCATCGCCGGAGCGGCCTACCCCCTCGCGCGCCCCGAAGCGCCGGTGACCTGGACCGTCGACGAAGCCAACCTGATCGCAAGCGATCTACCACCCGAGGAGAACGCCACCGTCAAGATGTTGCGCTGGCCGTACTACTTCGCACCGGCGGTGATCAAGTCGTTCGAGAAGAAGTACAACTGCACCGTCGAGCAGACCGAGTTCTCGGACATGGACAAGGGCCTGGCGAAGATCAATACGGGACAGGGCGACTTCGACCTGCTCGTCGGCATGAACGTGTGGGCGCTGGGTCGCTCGATCGCGGCAAAGCTGCTGCGCCCGGTCAACCTGGACTACATCCCGAACCTGGCCGCCAACTGCTGGGACAGCTTCCAGAGTCCGTTCTACGACGTGGGCTCGCACTACAGCGTGCCCTACTCGGTGTGGAGCACGGGCATCTTCTGGCGCAACGACATGGTCACGCAGGACATCGCGGCCATGGCGAACCCCTACGACATCTTCTGGGACGGAGCGCCGGTGGACAAGACCCACCTGCTGGCCAACGCACAGGACGTGTTGTCGATGTCGATGTTCCGCGACGGCCTCACCGACGTGAACGTCACCGACGCGGACACGATCAACGCCGCCAAGGATGCGATCACCCAGGTCGCGCGCGCGACCAACGCGAAGTTCGACCACGTTGACTACACCGACGTGCCCAAGGGGCAGGCGTACCTGCACCAATCTTGGTCGGGCAACGTGAGCGACGCGTTCGTCTTCTTGGCCGAAGGCGACCAGGCGGAGAACCTCTCCTACCTGTGGCCGGTGGAAAGCGGCGTGCCGGGCAACGTCGACAACGACACGTTCGTGCTGCTCAACACCGGCAAGGCACCGGTGCTCGCACACCTGCTGCTGAACCACATCTTGGATGCGACCAACGCGATGACGAACTTCGCCTCGTGGACCGGTTATCAGATGCCGCAAAAGACGATGACGCGCGACGCCTTGGTCGGCAGCGGACTCGTACCCGACCACCTGGCGAACACGTACATCGTCGAGGCCGACATGGACCGAGGGTCGCGGGAGCTCGAGCTGCCGGCGACAGCCGACGCCTTGTGGCAATCGGCATTCCTCGAACTCCAGGCGGGTGTCTAAGGTCAACCGCAGCTCCTGGTCTCCCCGGTGGTACTGGCCGTCGTTCGCGATGCCCGCGACGGTCTTCCTGCTCGTGTTCTTCGTGTTCCCGTTCTTCGTGGTGCTGGCGGTCGCGTTCGGCGGTGTGAGCGACATCCTGCGTGAGCCCGTGCCCGCGTGGAACCCCCTCGCGTGGAACCCGGCGGTCGTGACGTTCACGATCTCCAACATCAGCCATGCCGACGGGCTGTATCACTCGGCGTTCCTGCGCACGTTCCTGTACGTGGGCTCCGCGACGCTCCTGTGCCTCGTGATCGGGTACCCGTTCGCCTATTTCCTCGCGCGGCACGCGGGGCGATGGCGAGGGCTGTTCATCGGGTTGTTCTTCGCGCCGTTTTGGATCTCGTACATGCTGCGGATGCTGGCGTGGATCTCACTGCTGGAAGACGACGGCCTGATCAACTCGATCCTGCTGCGGATGGGTGTCCTCAACACCCCGTACCCGTGGTTGGCGGGCAAGCCGGTCACGTTGATCATCGGGCTGGTCTACGGCTACGTGCCGTTCATGGTGCTGCCCTTGTTCGCCACGTTGGATCGCATCCATCCTTCGATCCTGGAAGCGGGTCACGACCTCGGTGCTAGTCCGGCGCAAACCTTCTGGCGGGTGACGTTCCCCGAGTCCAAACAGGGGATCTTGGCGGGATTGGTCATCTGCGCGCTGCCGATGTTCGGCGACTACTTCACGCAGCAACTGCTGGCGGCCGGCAGCGGCACCCGCATGATCGGCAACGCGATCGTGGACAGCCTGGCGATCCCGATCTTCGTTCCGCAGGGGGCGGCCTTGATCTTGGTGCTGCTCGCCTTGTTGATCGTGCCGATCGTCTACTACCTGTGGAGCACGCAACGCGCGGCGGGACAGGTGCGCGCGGCATGAGCGTCCTGGCTCCCCCTGCGCGCGGCCGGGCCCGTGATTGGATCGCGAACCCCTGGGGCGAGGCGCGTTTCCTGTGGGTGATCGCGGTCGCTTACGTCGTGTGGATCTTGGTGCCGGTCGTGCAGGCCGTGATCTTCTCCTTCAACGGCGGGCGCTCGATCACCCAATGGCAGGGGTTCTCGCTTCGGTGGTACACGTCGGACCCCGACTCCTCGGTGCTGCACGACCCCGCCCTGCAGCATGCGGTCGTGCAGACGCTGAAGTTGGCGGTGCTGACCGCGTCGGTCGCGGTGCCGATCGGGCTGCTGTTCGCGATCGGGCTGCACCGTTGGCGCGGCGTGCCGGCCCGTTCGACAAACTTCGTGATGATGTTCTCCTTCGTCACGCCAGAGCTGATCTTGGCGGTGGCGTTGTTCCTGTTGTTCAACCACGCGTTCCGCTCGATCGGGTACGGCACGACCGCGCAGCTCACCGGCTTGATCGTGCTGTCCACCGCCTACCCCGTGGTGATCGTACGCGCGCGCCTCCTGTCGCTCGGGCCTTCCTACGAGGAGGCGGCACAAGACCTCGGCGCCTCGCCGGGGCGCACGTTGCGGCGGGTCACGCTGCCGTTGCTCGGACCATCGATCTTCGCGAGCGCCGCGATCGTGTTCGCGCTGGCACTTGACGACTTCGTGATCGCGAACCAACTCTCACGCGATGCCTCGACCCAAACGGTGTCGATGGCCATCTACGGCGCGGCGCGTACGGCCCCCACGCCGGCCGCCAACGCGATCGGCACGCTGATGCTCGTCACCTCGACGATCGTGATCGCGGTCGCCGTGGTCAGCTACCGGCGGATGGAGCGAACGCGTGGCACGTCAGCGACGCGGCCGAACGGCTGAACCTAGCCCTGCAGCGTCAGTCGGTAGATGCCGGCGCCGTCGCTGAAGTACAAAGCGCCGTCTGGACCTGGCTCGATCGACAACACGAATGTGCTGTGGGTGAACGGACTCGTGTCGCGCACCGCTCGGGAACGATCGGGGCTCAACGCCACCTCGTGGATGTCGCCCGTGTTGAACGACCCGAAGAACAGGTGCCCCTCGCGCGCGGTTCCCAGGCCGCACCCGTCGCAGAACGCGATGCCGGTCGGCCCGATCGTCGTTGCGTAGAGCAGCTGCGGCAGGACCGGCTTGGGGCCGTCGCTGTTCGTGTCTTGCGGCGCCTGCCCGGCGCAGGTTTCCGACGGGCCCCAGCCGTGGTTGCGCCCTGCCAGGATGTGGTTCAGCTCGTCGTTGCACTCCGGACCGTTCTCGGTCTCCCACAGCTCGCCGGTCTGCGGGTCGAACGCCAAGCCGAAGGAATTGCGGTTCCCGTAGGAAAAGATACGACTGCCGTGGATCGGGTTGTCGTTGGGAACGCCGCCCGTGGGCGTCATCCGAAGCACCTTGCCACCGTTGACCGACAGGTCTTGTGCGAGCGTCGCATCGTAGGTCTCCCCGACCACGACATAGAGCATGCCGTCTGAGCCAAAGAGCATCCTGCCGCCGTTGTGCCGCTCGCCCGCCACCTGCACATCGAGGACGAGCTGCATCGAGGTGCCGACCTTGCCGTCCATGCGGATGCGAACGATCTGGTCGTGCGCGACACCGCCCACGCTGCGTGTGGCGTACGCATAGACCCACGGTTGATCCGGGAACGACGGCGGCACCGTGAGCCCCACCAATCCTTGCTCGTTCACGGGCTCGCCGACGACGTGCGGCACGGTGAACACCGACGTGTTCTTTCCGGTCGCCGCGTCGATCCTGCGGATCTCTCCCGTGAGCCGTTCGCCGTAGAAGATCGTGCCATCGGGCGCGAAGACGAACGTGGCGGGGTGGTCCAGGTCGGTCGCCACCGCTTCGGCGACGATCGTGCCCGTCCTCGGTTGCGACGGCGA
>JANMPG010000113.1:0-4623 GCA_031369745.1 Actinomycetes bacterium | reverse complement strand
ACCGGCCCGTCACACGGGCTGGTCGCGACCCCGTGCGACCACGTGTCGCCGTTGGTGCCGGGAGTCCCGCCGTCGAGCACCTTCACCACGACGGGGATCCCCGTCAACGGAGCGACTGGGATCGTAAACCCGAACGTCGCTCCGGTTCCCGACACGACGGCGCAGGTCACCGAGGCCGTGTAGCTGAAGACCTCATGCACGAAGCCTGCCGGTACCGCCCACGTCAATGGCGTCTGGCCCGCGCTGTCGGTCGCCGTCCCCGACATCGAGCCGTCGGGAGCGATCGTGCCGACCGCGTGGAACACGTAGCCCGCTGCCGTGCCCGTATACAGGATGTCGAACGAGATGTTCGAATCGACGACGCTGCCGGTCACGGTCCACGTGTACGACGGATCGGGCACGTAGTAACCCGTTCCGCTGAACACCGTGCTCGTGGGGGACTGGGGGATGATGGTGTCGATCGTCATGACGTGCGGGTAGATGCCGCCAAACGTGACGTTGAGCGGATATGTCCCGCGAACGTCCCAGACTCCGGTTCCCGCTAGAGCGAAGTCGAAGTTCGTGTAGTTGACCGTGCCACGGTCACCGCTCGACCCGTAGTCGAACGCGTTGAACGACGCGTACTGCAGCGGGCCGGTCAGCCCCACGCTTCCCGTTACCTTCGGAACCGGCATCGGTCCCGCAGATGCTGCCGACCCCGCCAGCGCTACGAGTAGTACGGACGCGAAGGCCATCCCGAACAATCTCTTGTGGTGCTGCATCACAGACTCCTTCCAGACCTTCCAGACATAGGGATCCATTTCTCACTCCGACGCGGTGGCCGAAACCCCCGCTTATGCGGCCCGGGCCTTGTCACATACGGCCACCCCCCGCGCACGATCGACGTGCCGACGTTCATCGAGTGTGACCCAAGAGTCACGAGGTTTCACGAGGCAAACGTCCCACCATCGTCAGGACCACGCTTTGGTTGCGTGGCTCGACGGCGCAGCTGACTGTGTTGGTAGCTGTCAGCGGGATCGACGCTATCTGGGCTCATCGGGCGACCGTTCACCAACCGCAGCAAGGCAGGATGTAGGCGCAGTTGGGGCACTTGTAGTGCGCGTGCTCAGGCTCCATCGGGTGGCCGCATAGATCACACGGCAAACGCTTGGATTCGCTGACGGGGATGCAGACAGGCGCCTCAGAACGCCCGACCGCGGTCCCGTAGTAATTCACGCTAGCGACCCTACACCCGGCCTCTGACGTCGCTCGGCAGGGCCGCCGCTAGAACTGGCCGGTGTTGCGCAGAACGCCGAGCCTTCGCAGCTCCTTGCGCCAGCACTCGGTGTGCCAGTGACGTCGTTCGTCGGCGGAGCCGACCGGGACCACGACGAGATGGCGCTGACCCGGGCGAACGACATGGTCGCACCCGGGGCACCGATATTCCTTGTCGCCCGCGACCTCTCGCACCTCGTAGCCATCCGTGACCGCCCACGCCGGCGCCCTCGGATTCCCGTACGGAGAGGATGCGGGCATCTGTTCCAGCGGCGCGCGCCGGTTCTTCCTCGGCATCAGCTGTGTCCTTCGATGAAGTCTGCGGCGAACGGAGTGAGCGCAGCGCCGTTGGCACGTTGGTCATCCTTGCGCGATCGCTCGAACGAATGCCCCGCGCCCTCGAACGGCACGAACGTTGCGCGCACGCCGAGCTTCTTCAACACGGGCTTGAGCACCTCGGCCGTCGCGAACGGGTCCTTGGTTCCCTGCAGGAACAGCATCGGCACCTTGAGCGTGTACAGATGCGCGTCGCGCGCCTGCTCGGGTTTGCCGGGAGGATGCATCGGGTAGCCGAGGAAGACCAGGCCGGCGGCCGGCATGCCTTCGGCGGCGGCCATCGAGGAGATGCGACCGCCGTAGCTCTTGCCGCCGGCGAACACCGGCCGGCTGTCGGTGCGAGTGGTGGCCGCATCGAACACCGCGACGAACGCGGCGATCGCGTCCTTGGGCGAACCGGGGCTTCGCCGCCCCGCCTGGATGTAGGGGAAGTTGAACCGCAGCGCCGAGACCCCGAGCGTCGCCAGCTCCTCACAGAACCCGACCAGGAATGGGTGATCCATCCCGGAACCGGCGCCGTGGGCGACCACGAGCGCGGGCGCCTTCCCCTTGGCCGCATGCCACGCCGCGTCCACCGGCCCCTTGGGCGTGTCGACCTCGAATCGTTCGCTCATGTCATGCCATGATGCACGCCATGGCCGGTCGCTTCTACTTGGGGACGTCGGGATTCGCCTACGACGAGTGGCGAAAGGGCGTCTGGTACCCCGAGGACCTGAAGAAAGACGACATGCTGCACTACTACTCGACCCAGCTTTCCTCGGTCGAGATCAACTACACGTTCCGCCACTTCCCGAGCGAAAAGACCCTCGAGAAGTGGCGCGAGAAGGCCGCCGACGGGTTCGTCTTCACGTTGAAAGCCAGCCAGAAGATCACCCACTGGAAGAAGCTGAAGCACGTCGAGGAGGAAGTCACGAGTTTCCTCGAGCGCGGCAAGCTACTCGGCGACCGGCTCGGATGCGTGTTGTTCCAGTGCCCCCCGAAACTCGAGTACGACGAAGAACTGCTGGAGGAGTTCTTGAAGACATTGCCCCCCGACGGGCCGACGTATGCGATGGAGTTTCGCCACTCGTCGTGGGCGGCCGCGCGGCACCGACTGCTCGACGCCGGCGTGGCGTGGTGCGTGGCCGAGACCGACGAGCAAGACCCCAAACCTGAGGATCTCTCCTGGGAACCTGCCGGCTACCTGCGTCTGCGCAAGACCGAATACACCGACGACGAGCTCCGCGTGTGGGCCGACCGCATCAACCCGGCGCTCGACGCGGGCGCAACGATCTTCTGCTACTTCAAGCATGAGGATCTCGGGGCCAGTCCCCAGATGGCGAAACGGCTAGAAGACATCTTGCGCTCCAAAGCATGAGGCAGGTGTCAAGTTCTCCGGGGGCTATGGCTAGGCAACGGTTTGGGCAACAACTTGCGCCTGGCGTCCAACGCGAATGAGACTGGTGACGTGAAGAACCCAACGAGGTCCTCGTGCCGCAGACCGTGAAGGATCTCGTGGCGGGCTCCGGCCTCACGTTCGAGGACGCGGGTGAGCACAAACTCAAGGGCGTCCCCGACCGCTGGCACCTCTACCGGGTGGTGACCTGACGTGGACATCCCTGAGATCCGGTTCGCGAAGAGCGGGGACGTCCACATCGCCTACCAGGTCGTCGGTGACGGGCCCGTGGATCTCGTCCTCATCAACGACTGGATCTGGAACCTTGAGCTGCAATGGGAGAACCCGCTCTGCGCCCGATTCCTAGAACGACTCGCATCCTTCTCGCGGCTGCTGCTCTTCGACAAGCGTGGCAACGGCCTCTCGGACCGCACCGTCGACCTCGACCTCTTCACGCTCGAGGCCCGGATCGACGACGTCCGCGCCGTGATGGATGCGGCGGGCTCGGAACAGGTCGTCCTCTTCGGTCATGGCGATGATGGGGCGCCGCTCGCAGCGACATTCGCCGCCGCGAACCCGGAGCGGACGCGCGCGCTGATCCTTTACGCGGCTCGGGCGAAGATACTCACCGCACCTGAATATCCCTGGGGGTACACCCCGTCGGCCATGGACGTGTGGGACGCCGAGCGCGAGAGCTTCTGGGGGACGGACGCTTACGCGCGCCGGTGGCTCAGGGAGCTCGCTCCGTCGGTGGCGAACGACGACCGGATCGTCCGCTGGTACTCGCGGCTCCTCCGGCAGAGCGCCAGCCCCGGGACCGAGGCGGCGTACTCCCGATGGATGGCCGCCCTCGACCTTCGCGGGATGCTGTCCGCGATCCACGTGCCGACGCTCGTGCTGCACCGGACAGGGGATCGGGACGTCCCGATCGAGGGCGGCCGGGACCTCGCCGACCGGATCGCCGGGGCGAGGTTCGTCGAGCTCCCCGGCGTGGACTCCTTCCCGTGGGCCGGAGACATCGAGCCGCTCGCGGCTGAGATCGAGACGTTCGTGACGGGCGCGCGACCGAGGGAGCAGGCCGACCGCGTGCTCGCCACGGTGCTCTTCACCGACATCGTCGGGTCGACCGAGAAGGCCGCCGAACTCGGCGACACCCGATGGAAGGAGTTGCTCGCAGCCCACGACGACAGGGCGAAGGCCGAGATCGATCGGTTCCGGGGGCGCTACGTGAACACGACCGGCGACGGACTCCTCGCTACCTTCGATGGCCCCGCGCGGGCGGTTCGATGCGCTGAGGCCATCATGGAGGCGATCGGGCCTCTCGGGTTCGAGGTCCGCGCCGGTTGCCACACGGGAGAGATCGAGCTCGATGGAGAACACGTGCGGGGCATCGCCGTGCACATCGGCGCCCGTATCGAGGCCTTGGCCGACCCCGGAGAGGTGTTGGTCTCGAGCACGGTGAAGGATCTCGTAGCGGGCTCCGGACTCGTCTTCGAGGACGCGGGTGAGCACCAGCTGAAGGGTGTTCCGGACGCGTGGCGGCTGTATCGGGTGATCGCGTGAGAGGCCAGGAGAATCGGCCGTGCTGAAGGGCGTTCCGACCGTTGGGCACCTCTACCGGGTCGTGAGCTGACCTTCGACGACACGATCCTCGTTGA
>JANMPG010000077.1:0-18015 GCA_031369745.1 Actinomycetes bacterium | reverse complement strand
ACGACGAGGTGTTGGGGCAGATGCGCGCGGCCGGTCGCACACGCGCGGAGGAGATCATGGCGATCTTGCCCGACGTGGTCGCAAGTTATCGGCGAGAGGCCGACGCCGAGCGTCCGGAGCCGTCGATGGCCCGGGCGAGTGAAGCGCACGGCGACTTCGCCGTCGCGATCGCCGCCGCGCTTCGAAGTGGCGCGAGTCATCGCGTGATCTTGAATCTGCCCAACGACGGCCAGGTGCGAGATCTGCCGCCCGGCGCGATCGTCGAGACGCCGGCGACGATCGAGGGTGGCGCCGTGCACTCCATCGAGCAAGGAGCGTTGCCGGCCGACGTTGCCGGACTGGTGCGCCAGGTGACGGCACACGCCGCGGTCGCGGCGGAGGCTGCCTTCACGGGCGATCGCGACATGGCGGTCCGTGCCCTGGCGATCCACCCGCTGGTGCGCGACCTCGACACCGCTGAGGCGTTGGTGAATGCGTACGTTCGGGCTCACGCACGGTTCCTTCCCGGCGGCGCGCCGCCGAGCGCCGCCTGATCCGGGGTGCCTTCCTTGACCACCCGATGAACGGCAGGCTAGCATCCGGGCTGTTCGTTAGGAAAGTTTCCTGACTGACTCCTCGAGGGGTGAGGTGACGGGCGCGCAGCAGACCATCTTCGCGGCGGGCACGCCGAGCCTGCTCCGCGCGATCAACGAGCGAACCGTGCTCGAGTGCATCCGCCAGGTCGGGCCGGTGTCTCGTGCGCAGATCGCCCGCGTCTCCGGCGTTTCGAAGCCAACCGTGTCCCAAGCGTTGTCCGTGTTGGAGAAGGCCAGGTTGGTGCGCGAGGCTGGGCGTTCTTCCGGCGGCAAGGGCCCGACTGCGGTGTTGTACGAGTTGAACCCTTCCGCGGGACGGGTCGTTGGCATCGACGTGGGCAGGGAGCGCATCCGCGCGGCGGTCGCCGACCTCGGTGGCTCGATCGCGGCTCGCCTCGAGGAGCCCTCGCAGCCATCCAGCGCGAAGGCGTTGATCGCACAGATCGGCCGCGTCGCGCGAGCGGTGACCGATCAGGCCGGGCTGCGCTGGCGCGACATCACCGTCGCGACCATCGGAAGTCCGGGCGTGTTCGGCGACGATGGCGATCACCCGATGCTGGCCCACAACCTCCCCGGGTGGAGTCGAACGGGCGTGCTGGATGCCGTTCGTGACGAACTCGGCACGCACGTGCTGTTCGAAAACGACGTCAACTTGGCTGCCCTCGGCGAGGGCATGCTCGGTCTGGGTCGCAGCGTCGAGCATTTCATCTACGTCCACGTCGGCACGGGGGTCGGCATGGGGATCGTCGTGGGCGGCGAGCTGTACCGAGGAAGCAGCGGCGCGGCCGGCGAGGTGGGCTACCTCCCCCTCGCGGAAACCGATCCGCATGATCCGGCGAATCGGCGGCGTGGCTCGCTCGAGTCGGCGATCGGCGCCGATGCCGTCGTGCGAGCCGCTCGGGCAGCGGGTATGCGCGGCGCCGGGCTGAGCGCGGCACGGGTATTCGAGGCTGCGCGCGGAGGCAGTGTTCGCGCCCGGCGCGTCGTCGAGGCGCTCGGAGAACGCATCGGCTTGGCGCTCGCCGCGATCGTGCCCGTCCTCGATCCGGAGCTCGTGATCATGGGCGGCGGTATCGGACGAAACGGCGACCTGCTGCTCGATCCGATCCGCCGCGAGGTGGCCGCGTTGTCCCCGATCCGACCGCGCATCGAGGTATCGCAGCTCGGCATCGACGCAGAGCTCATGGGGGCCGTGACGATGGCGCTGGGTGTGGCGCGAGACCGATTGTTCGCCCGGGCCGAGACGAAAGGCGAGATCGCCGTGTGACGCGAAACCCCCGATGAACTCAGAAGCGACGGGCACACGTACTGACGGGTACGAAACGAACAGGAGGAGGCCCAAGATGCGACGGACTTTGGGAGTGGCGGTGGCGGTCTTCGCCCTCGTCGCGGCGGCATGCAGTTCGGGTGGGGACTCGTCGTCGGCCTCAGCCGTGGACACGACGTCCCACGCACCCACGACGCTCAAGATCACCGGTGAGTGGACCGGCGAAGAGTGCACCAAGTGGCAGTCGATCTTCCCGGCGTTCGAACAGGCGTACCCGTGGGCGACCGTCGACGCGGTATGCAACGTCAACGACGACAAGGCGATCAAGCAGATCAACGCGGGCAACTCGCCCGACGTCGTCATGTCGTTCGGCGTCGACAACGTGGGGTTGTTCTGCGATTCCGGGGCCTGGCAGGACCTGAACCCGTTCATCCAGGGTGGCGACGGCATCGACATGAGCCAGTTCCCGGAGGCGGCGCTCACGTACACGACGTACAACGACGAGCAATGCGCGCTGCCGTTCATGACGGATGCGTTCGGGCTCTACTACAACACCGACCTGTTCGACGCGGCCGGCCTGACCGAACCGCCCACGACGACCGATGAGCTCGTGGACTACGCCAAGCAGCTGACGACCCTCAACACAGATGGGTCGATCGAGGTCGCGGGGTTCGTGCCGATGTCGAACTACTACTGCTGCGCGGGCACCAGCGTGAACATGGGCTACATGTTCGGCGCCAACTGGCTCGACGATAGCGGACAGGCCGCGTTCGCGACCGACCCCGGCTGGGCGGCGATGCTGCAATGGCAGCACGACTTCATCGCCGAGGTGTACGGCAACGGCGACTTCCAGACCGGCTCGGACAAGCTGACGGCGTTCGTCGCGGGAGCCGGCAACGAGTGGAACGCGCAGCAGGATCTCGGCAAAGGCCGGGTCGCGATGACGATCGACGGCGAATGGCGAAATGCGTTCGTCCCCGAGAGCCTCAACTACGACACGGCTCCGCTGCCTGTTGCGCCGGGTCTCGAGAATCAGTACGGCGGTGGCACGGTCGGTGGCACGATCCTCGCGCTGCCGAAGGGCTCGCCGCATGAGGCCGAGGCGTGGCTGTTGTTGCAATGGATGGCGACCGACACCGCCACGCTCGTGCAGGTCGCGAACAACATCAACAACGTGCCGACGACGAACGATTCGATCGCGTCCGCCGATCTGAGTCTGCCGCCGCAGTTCACGACGTTCATGGATGTGTTCCAGAACCCGAACTCGCACTGGCGCCCGAACACGGCGATCGGGCTCGAGTTGGCCACCTACATCGACGCGTTCATCCAGAAGTGGCAAGCAGGCGAGGCGATGGATCTGCAAGCAGGTTTGCAGGACGCGCAGGATCAGACGAACGACGCGCTGGCACAGGCGCAGATCTAGGAGCTGACGACGGCCACGTCTCGAGCCGCGGTGTACGAGACGGCGGCGGCGGTTCCTCGCCGCCGCCGTCCTCGCCGCTGGCGTGAGCGTGGGGGCGTGTTGCTGTTCCTCTCGCCCTGGATCGTCGGGTTCGTCCTGCTCACGCTGGCGCCGATGCTGGCGAGCTTGTATTGGTCGTTCACGAAGTACCAACTGCCCGGCGATCCGAAGTGGATCGGCACGCTGAACTACCGGTTCATGTTCACGAAGGATCCGTTCTTCTGGGTCTCGGTTCGAAACACGATCTGGATCATCGTCGTGGGTCTGCCGTTGCGCGTCGTCTTTGGTGTGATCACGGCGTTGCTTCTGACGCGCAAGCGTCGAGGCGTGAACCTGTATCGCACGGCCTACTTCCTGCCGACGATGGCGCCGATCGTTGCCGCGACCCTCGCATTCGTGTTCCTGCTGAATCCGGAACACGGTCCGATCAACGCGTTGTTGCGTAGCGTGGGCATCGACGACCCGCCGTTGTGGTTCTTCTCGCCCCAGTGGTCGAAACCGGCGCTGGTGTTGCTCGGGTTGTGGGGGGTCGGCGACGCCATGATCATCTTCCTTGCCGGGTTCCTCGACGTGCCGCAACACCTGTACGAGGCGGCGGACATCGAGGGTGCCGGCCGATGGCCGAAGTTCCTGCATGTCAGCTTGCCGATGGTGTCGCCGGTGATCTTCTTCGAGGTCGTGACCGGCATCATCTTCGGCTTCCAGTATTTCGCGCAGGCCTACATCGTGGCGTTCAACACGGGTCGCGAGGCCAACGTCGGCGATCCGCAGAACTCCCTGCTGTTCTACTCCGTGTATCTGTACCGGCAAGGCTTCCAGAACTTCAAGATGGGATACGCATCGGCGATGGCGTGGGTGCTGTTGCTCGTCTCGATGGCGTGCACCGTGCTGGTGCTCCGGGGGTCGAAACGGTGGGTGCACTATCAGGGCGGAGGGTTCCTGAAGTGAGCGCCCCGCCGCGCACCATCGTCTCGACCGAGCTCCTGCCGGCGCGCACGGCCGCCGAGATCGTGCCGCGCGCGATGCCCCCCGCCCTCGTGCGCCGGCGGCGCCTGCACACCGCCTGGTCGCACACCCTGATGATCGCCGTGGCGATGCTGTTCGTGCTGCCCATGGTCTTCGTCGTGCTGACCTCACTCATGACCGACGCACAGGCGCTGAGCAACGACTTCTGGCCCAAACCGTTCCAGTTCTCGAACTACTCCACGGTGTTCCACACGATCCCGGTTGGCCTGTACACCTGGAACACGGTGCAGATCGCGGTTCTCGGCACCATCGGCGTCGTCGTGTCGTCGGTCCCCGTGGCCTACGCGCTGTCGCGGATGCGCTGGAAGGGCCGCCAGGTCGTGTTCGTGCTCGTGCTGTCGACCTTGATGCTGCCGTATCAAGTCACGGTCGTACCCCTGTACGTGTGGTTCTCCAAGATCCATTGGATCCCGTCGTTCAAGCCGTTGATCGTGCCGTCGTTCCTCGGCGACGCGTTCTCGATCTTCCTGCTGCGGCAGTTCTTCTTGTCGGTGCCTGAGGAGTTGACGGACGCTGCGCGTGTGGATGGGGCGAGCCACTGGCAGATCATGACGCGGATCATGGTGCCGCTGTCGAAGTCGGCGATCGCGGCGATCGCCCTGTTCAACTTCCTCTACAACTGGAATGACTTCTTCGCCCCGCTGTTGTTCGCGGGTGACGATCCGCACCTGTGGACACTTGCTCTGGGCCTGAACGAATTCCGCGGCCAGTATCACGTGGAGTTCAACCTGATGATGGCGGCCTCGATCCTGTTCATGATCCCGGTGGTCGTGCTGTTCTTCCTGGCGCAGCGGGTCTTAATCGAGGGCGTCACGCTGACGGGCTCCAAGGAGTAGCGCCTGCCCCACCGCGCGGTTCACGACGGATAGGGTGTGTGGATGCGGGTTGCCATGTTCGGGTGCGGGTGGATCCAGGATTTCCACGCTCGGGCCGTGCTGGCGTGCGGGCACGAGCTGGTCGCCGTCGCCAATCACCGGGAGGACTCGGCCCGAGCGTTCGCGCAACGACACGGTATCGAGCGGGTGACCACCGACTGGGGAGCCCTTGCTCGCGACCCGAAGGTCGACGCGGCTGTGGTCGCTACTCCCAACGCACTGCATGCGCCCCAGACGATCGCGCTGCTGGAAGCGGGCAAGCACGTGCTCGTCGAAAAGCCCATGGCGACCTCGGTCGCCGGGTGCGATGCCATGATCGCCGCGGCGAGCGTCTCGGGCACCTCGCTGATGGTCGCGCATTGCTGGCGCTTCCACGACGATGTGCGCGCGATGCGCGATCGCATCGAGGCGGGCGAGTTCGGCGAAGTCGTAAAGACGCGCGGCTACGGCGTGCACGCGGGTTGGGGTCCGGCGGGCTGGTTCATGCAGCAGGCGCTCGCCGGCGGCGGGGCGCTCGCCGACATGGGCGTGCACGCGATCGATACGGTCCGTTTCTTGCTCGGCGATCCGACGCCCACGCGGGTGTGCGCCACGATCGGTACGCGCTACGGCACGTACGACGTCGACGATGACGCTATCGTGCTGATCTCGTGGTCCCAGGGCACGAACTCCCTCGTCGAGTCGGGCTGGTGGCACCCGCACAAAGAGGGGCTCGAGGCCGAGACCGAGGTGTACGGCACTCGGGGATATGCGCGGATCTTCCCCCGCGTGGAGCCGAGTGAGGACTACGAGCACTGCACGCAGCCGATGTACACGGCGCAGATGCAGGAGTTCCTCGGCGCGATCTCGGACGGTCGGCAGCCCCGGCCCAGCGGTGTGGATGGTCGCGTCGTGATCGACGTCGTCGAGCGGGCGTACGCGTCGGCGCGCTCGGAGGCACTCGCGTGAGCTTGGTCCTCGGTGTCGATGGTGGCGGCCGCAAGACCTACGCCGTCGTGGTGGATGCCGACGGCGGGTTGCAAGGTGCAGGTGAAGCGGGGCCCTCGAACTGGGAGAGGGCGGGGACCGACGGCGCGGGGGCCGCGATCGCGTCCGCGGTCGGCGCAGCACTGGACGAGGCCGGCGTGGGCGCGGACGCCATCGTTGCGAGCGCGTTCGGGTTGGCGGGCACGGACTGGCCGTCGGACCAATCCCGGATCGAGGCGCTCGTCGAACCGATCGTCCCGACGGGTCCCCGCCGGATCGTGAACGACGCGTTCATCGCGCTGCGTGCGGGTGCCTCGGAATCCTGGGGGATCGCCATCATCGCGGGCACCGGCACCGTCGCGGTGGGGCGCGACCCGATCGGCAACCTGTTCCGCACGATCGGCGAAGGTCGGGTGTTCGGAGATTTCGGCGACGAGTTCGACGTGTCGGAGTTGGCGGTGCGGGCCGTCGCGGATCAATTCACGGGTCGTGGGCCGGCCACCATGCTGACCGAGATGCTCTGCGAACGCCTGGCGGAGCCAACCGCCGAGTCGCTGCTCGAGCGACTCGCGCGCCACGATCCACAGCTGCGCGCACCCGAGTTGCAGAACCTGACGCCGATGGTGCTCGCCGCCACCGAAGGCGGCGACCTGGTCGCGCGTACCGTGCTCGAACGCATCGGGCAGGCCCTGGGCGAAGCGGCCGGCGTCGTGGCTCGTCGGTTGAACCTGTCCAACCTGCCGGTCGAGGTCGTGCTCGCGGGTGGGTTATTCCGCACGCCGAACCGCTACCTGCTCGACGAGCTCGAGCTCGGTGTGCGTCGAACGGCCCCGAGGGCCGAGATCCGATTGCTGACCGCACCGCCGGTGGTCGGCGCGGCCCTGATGGCTCTCGAGCTGGCCGGCGAGCCCGTGACCGGCAACGCTGCCGCTCGACTGCGTAGCGAGGCCACCGTTCGCTTCTGGGGGCAGGCCGAGGGTTAACAGCCTCGCGGAAAGGTAGCCGTTGGGCCACCACTCCGACGAGACCAGGGTGAGGCCGTCTTCGGACGTGATCTCGGCGTCCGGATCGTTCGGCGTGACCACGAGCATCGCCGTCGAGCCACAGGAAACGTGGCCAATCTCGAAGTGCGCGGTTGCCGTTGCTGCTCGATCGCACGCGGCCTCGTCGCCGTCGCGCACTCGCCACACGATCATTTGTTGCGATCGGTTGGCCCTGTGGTCGTCGGCCCGGTGAGGCTGTTGTTCGAGTGCTTCGTTCCCGTCGATCGCCAAAGAGTCGTGCCGTTCCGCGCGTCGTCGGTGCCGTCATCCAAGGTGGAGGCATTCGCAGTGGCGTCGTTGCCGACGATGAGCACGATGCGTCCGTCGACCCTCCCGGCCGTCCGCCCGATCGCGCCGTCGGTGTTCCAACCGGTTGGCACCATGAATGCGTCGGTGCCAACGATCGCTGCCGTCGGCGATCCATCCTTCGGGTCTTGCGCCACCGGAACCGTCAGGCCGATCGGGTCGTCGCATCGCCCATGACGACGCTAGGGGGTCGTGGGGAGCCAAGGCATCCGTGGAACTACGGAGATTCGCCGCGAGGGCATTCGGGAGCTACTCGATCGGGGCGCCGGGAGCCACGCGTTGCCCGAGGTTCATCCAGGTCAGAAGCATGCGGTACATCGTGCGGACGTCATCGGCCTGGAACTGCACCGATCGGGGGCTTGTCCGCTCCGTTCCCGGGGCGATCGACAGCATGTCGGCAAGCGCGGCGCTGGTGAGCAGTGCCTCCAGGGTGAACGGGCCGTCGGGCTTCCAGACCTGGGCCCGGTCGGCGTGCTTGACGGATTCGGCGACGAGTCGCCTGGTCGCGTCCTGCACCGTCTTCGGCGACTTCGAGCGGCCCGACCGAGCCGCGAACGCCGTCTTCGTGGAGAAGGCCTTGACCCACGGCAGCGCCGCCGTCGCTTGATTGCAGCACTCGTCGTCGCCGCTCACGAACAGCAGCGGCACGCCGAACGTGCCGGCCAGCGCGGCGTTCAGATGCGTCTCGTTCCACGACAGGCCGTTCACGCGGATGTCGGCGAACCACCCGGTATAGGTGTGATCCAAGATCGCGTTCGCGGTTCCCGACCCCGCGTGATATCCGAGGAAGACGCAGCCGGTGAAGCCCTCTTCGATGCCGGTCATCATGCTCCAGGGCAGCTTCGGTGTGCCCTGCACGAGCTCGGCGCGCGGGTCGAGTTCCAAGGGCAGGATGTTGCCCATATCGCCGTGTGCGACCGATACGACGATCTTCAGCGCGCCGGCATCGGTGGCTCCCGCGATCGCGGCGTTCGCCTCCTGCGTCATCAACTGGCGCGCCCACGCGTAGTCATCGGTGCCCCTGGTGATCTGGCGCACGGTGGTGATCCCACCGATGCCCTCCATGTCCACCGAGATGAAGATCCGGGTCGTCATGGCGGGCAGGGTATCGCGCTTCGTGCCAGGTACGTGACTGTCAGGGCCTCCTGTCATGCTGGGTCGCGTGCGACGCGTCCTTGTGGCTGCTCTCTCCGTTTCGCTCGCCGCGTGTGGCGCGAGAGACTGGGCGAGGACCCTCCCGACGGTCGCGGCGAGTCCGGGGGAGCGCGTCGATGCGACGGTGACCAGGGTCGTTGACGGCGACACGATCCACGTTGCGCTCGATGGCGGTGACGTCACGATCCGGCTGATCGGTATCGACACGCCCGAAACGGTCGATCCGCAACGACCTGTCGCGTGCTATGGACCCGAGGCGTCGCACTTCACGACGACGCAACTCACGGGCTCCCGCATCCAGCTCGAGCTCGATCGAGATCCCATCGACCCGTTCGGCCGAACGCTCGCCTACGTGTGGCTCGACGGCCGTCTGTTCAACGAGACGCTCGTCGAGCAGGGATACGCCGAGGCGAGGGCATACCCCCCGAACACCAAGTACCAGGGGGAGCTCGACGCCGCGGAGGATGCCGCGCGCGCAGCGGGGAGCGGTTTGTGGACGGCCTGCTGAGTCCGGCCTACTCCTCTTCCGGGGCGTCGGCTTCGTAGGCCGCCAAGATCCCGTCGAGTTCTGCGAGCACGTCGGGGGCGATCGGGTCGGGCTCGTGCTCTGCCAAGATCGTGCGAACCTTGGCCTCGGCCGCCACCGTCGGGTCCGGGCGGTCGTCGGCCTCCCAGGCGTCCCAGGAGCGGCGATCCATCATCGACTCACGCCAGATCTCGCGCATGTTCGTCAGCGTGTGTTCCTGGTCGAGGAAATGCCCGGTTGGCCCGACCGCCACGATCGTGTCGACCGGGATGTCTTCGTCTCGGACCTTGAAGCCCTCGACCCAACCGCACGCGATGTCGTAGATCTCGGCGTCGAGCACCATCTCGATATGGGAGTAGACGTTGTCGCCGTCCAGCGAGCCGATCCCCGTGAGCATGTCCGGCGGCATCAGCATGTTGCCGAGCGTCATCAACGTCGACTGCACGCCCGCCTGCCAGTCCGACGACTTGCTGCCGGTCGCCATGCATGTGGCGGTCGTCCGCAGGCCGTAGCGGCGACCCATCTGCGTGTTCGCCATCTGGGCCCACGTCTCTTCGTGTCCCCAGGCCGGGTTCATCATGCCGCTGGAAAGATCGATCGTCGTGGGGTAGCCGACATAGAACGCCGCGGCACCGGGAATCATCGTTTCCAAGATCGCGATGCCCGACAAGATCTCGGCGTTCACGATCGTGATCGTGCCCGCGATCGTGACCGGCGCGCTCGCCGCCGCCAGCGGCATCGAGCACATGCCGACGGGGATGCCCGCCTCGGCGAAGATCCGCATCGCGTCGATCGGCGGCCCGTCCCAGTGCAGCGGCGAGATCGAGCACTGGAAGTTCGACAGGATCGGGTGTGCACGCAGCTGCTCGGAGCTGCCGGCGATCGCGGTCACCATCTCGACGATGCCGCGCGCGTTGAACCCGTCGATCGCGGTCATCTGCTGGATGTGCTTCGACGTGTTCAGCAGTTGCGCGTGGGTCTCGTGCATCGGTCGCACCGGCACGGGGATGTCGTTCGCGCTGACCTGCTGCCACGTGAACGCAACCTGCGGCAACGCGTCGGCGATCCTCGTCAGGTCGGCAAGGTCTTGTTTCGTACCGCGTCGGCGTTTCTTGGTGTCGAGGTCGATCACATCGGCGGGGCACCCGTCGGTGCCGAGGTAGCCGCGTTCGCCGTCCAAGACCATGTCGAGCTCGGGGTCGCGGGCACCCATCGTGAACGTGCGGGGCACCATCGCCAGCGCGTCTTCGATGAAGCCCGGATCGAAGCGGATGCGCTTGGCCTGCATGTCGACGTCTTGTCCGTGCTCGGCCATGAGGGTCAGCAGATCGTCGTTGGTCGTAGAGACGCCGGCGCGCTGCAGCACCTCGAGGGATCGGTCGTGGATGAGATCTTCGTCGGCCTTGTCCAGCACGGCGAAGCGCACGTCACGGTTGAATGTCTTGATCCGGTCCGTGGCCACGCTCAACTCGCCGCTTCCTCGGCCAGCGCCTGTTCCTCGTAGGCATCCATGATCGCGTCGAGCTCGGCCTGCATGCCGTGAGGCAGCGGAAACGGTTCGTGCGTGGCCAAGATCTCCCGCGCCTTGTCGTTGGCTCGCACGCGCGGGTCGGGGCGGCCGTCGGCCTCCCACGAATCCCAGGTCTGGCGGTTCATGTGGGTGTCGCGCCAGAACTCGCGCATGTGGGCAAGGGTGTGCTCCTGGTCCAGGAAGTGACCGGCGGGGCCGACGGCATCGATCGCATCCAACGCGAACGCCTCGTCGTCGAACGGGAAGCCCTGCGACCACCCCGCGGCGATGTCGAAGACCTCGGCGCCGAGCAACAGCTCCGTGATCGAGGACACCGAGTCGCCGTACAGCGAGCCGATGCCCGTGAGCATGTCGCCGGGAACGAGCATCGCACCCATGGCGGCGAGTCCGGCTTGCGCACCCGACTGCCAGTCGCTCGCTTTGGAACCCGTGCCGTATGCGCCGTGACAGGTCGGCACGTTGAAGTAGGCGCCCATCTGCGCGGAGCCCATCTCGGCCAGGATGTCGTTCGCGCCCCAGGCCGGGTTGAGCTCTCCCGTGTTCATGTCGATCGTCGTGTTATAGGACACGTGGAACGTCTTGGCCCCGGGCACGAGCGTCTCCAAGATCGTGATGCCGGACAAGATCTCGGCGTTGGCGATCGTCATCAGTCCGGCGACAGACAGCGGCGCGCTCGCGCCGGCCAGCGGCATCGCGCACATGCCGACGGGGATGCCCGCCTCGGCGAAGATCTGCATCGCTTCGACCGTCGGCTGGTCCCAGTGCAGCGGTGAGATCGAGCACTGGAAGTTCGACATGATCGGACGCGCCCGCAGTTCGTCGCTGCCACCGGCGATCACCCGGCACATCTCCACGATCCCGCTGGCGTTCAGTGGGTCGATCGCCGTCATCTGCATGATGTGCTTGCTCGTGACGTGCCACTGCGCGTGCGTCTCGTGCATCGGGCGCACCGGGACGGGCTTGTCGTTGGCCGCACAGCATTGCCATTGGATGCCCACCTGCGGCATCGCGTCGGCGATCTTCGTGAAGTCGGAGATGTCCTGCTTGTTGGAGTAGCGCCGTTCGTTCGTATCGATGTCGAGCACGTGCGCCGGGCATCCGTCGGTCGAGAGCCAGCCGCGATCGCCACCCAACGGCAGGTCGTAGTCGGGGTTGCGCGCATGCAGCGTGTAGGCGGAGGGCGCCTGTGCCCGCTGCCGCTCCACGAAGTCCGGATCGAAGCGGATCCGCATCTGCTCGAAGTCGACCTTCTGCCCGTGGTCGGCCATCACCTGGAGCAGCCGCTCGTTGGTCGTACTCACGCCGGTGCGCTCCAACACCTGCAGGCACGACTCGTGCATGCGCCGTTCCTGCTCGGGGGTGAGGACCGTGTAGGTCGAGGCACGGGAATACGAGCGGATCGCATCGGACATCGGCGGACCACCTCCTGCGGCGTCAGGATCGCGAGCGTACCCCCGGCACCCGAACGGGCGGTAACGCCTGTGGCTGAACGACAGTCAGTCTTTGGGGCCGAAGGGCCCGCGGATGGGCGGCCCTGTGGCCCGTTGACCGCGACGTCCTCGGACGCAAGCTGCAGTCACGGACAAAGGAGGCCACGATGAAGGTCCTCGTCTCGACGGCCAGCAAGCACGGGTCGACCGAAGAGATCGGTGCACGCATCAGCGAGGTGCTGCTCGAGCGTGGTCACCAGGTCGACGTCCGCGCGACGACCGAGGTCGACGAGGTCTCGCGGTACGACGTCGTGGTGCTCGGCAGCGCGATCTACGCCGGCCACTGGCAGAAGGACGCCAAAGAGCTGGTCGAGCGCGAAGGCGAGGTGCTCGCGAGCAGACCGGTGTGGCTGTTTTCCAGCGGCCCCGTCGGCGACCCACTGAAGCCCGAGGAAGGCCTCGCGGACGTCGACAGCGTGATCGCGACCACCCACGCATACGACCACCACCTGTTCTCGGGCAAGCTCGACCGACAGTGTTTGTCGTTGCCCGAGCGCGCGATCGTCAAGGCGCTGCACGTGCCGGAAGGCGACTACCGCGATTGGCAGGACGTCGATACATGGGCGACGTCGATCGCGGACTCCATATCGAGCGGCTGAGCTCCAGCGGAGGCGGACGGGAATCGAACCCGCCAAGGGGCTCATCACCCCTTCTACGGTTTTGAAGACCGCGAGGCCCACCAGGAACCCTGACGCCTCCAATCGCAAGGCTACCGGGTGCGGTGGCCTACGATGGTTGCGTGGAAGCCGCCTTCTTCGATCTCGACAAGACGATCATCAGCAGGTCGTCGTCGCTGGCGCTTGGGCGCCCGCTGTACCGAGCGGGCATGGTGTCGCGCGGGCAGCTGATGCGCGGCGCCTACGCGCAGCTGGTGTACCTGTTGGTTGGGGCCGACGAAGCCCGCATGGAGCGGCTCAAGGAGGGCATGCTCCAGCTCACCAAGGGTTGGGATCGAGGGCAGGTCGAACGCCTCGTGCAAGACGTCATGCTCGATGTGATCGACCCCTACGTCTACCAAGAGGCGCTCGACCTGATCGCCGAACACCAAGAAGCCGGCCGCCGCATCTACATCGTGTCGTCCTCACCCGAGGAGCTGGTTCGACCGCTCGCACGTCACTTCGGCGTCTCGGGCGTGATCGCCACGCGCGCACAGGTCGGCCCCGACAACCGATACACGGGCACGCTGGAGTTCTATGCCTTCGGCGAACAGAAGGCCGAGGCGATCCGACAGCTCGCGAAGCGCTCGCGGATCGATCTGGCCGGCTCGTACGCCTACAGCGACTCGATCACCGACGTCCCGATGCTCGAGGTGGTCGGCAATCCCGTGGCGGTCAATCCGGATCGTGACTTGCGTCATGCGGCCGAAGAGCGGGGATGGGAGGTGCGCCGCTTCGTCAACCCAGTGCGACTTCGATCGCGGATCGCCGTCGCCGTCCCGCCGAAGAAGGTCGGTGTCGCGGCGGCTGCCGCCGGCGCCGTGGCGGTCGCCGGCGTGCTCGTCTGGGTGTCGCTTCGTGCTCGCGAACGCCGAACCTTCGCTCCCAGTCGGGGCTAGCGCGCCGCAGCGCCCGGGTGTACGTTCCACGTGGGAGGCCGAAAGGTCACCCGCGAGGGGAGCAGAACCCACGCGCGAGTCATGCCGCGGGAGGCATGTCCCAGGACCCGGGGCACGAACCCGGCTCCAGGGACACGTGCGGACATAGCGCTTGATACCTGCTCTCCTCGCTCTACGTCCCGCCCCCGGGCCGACGTCAGTCTTGTGGTGCAGGCGCTTTGCGGTAGCGAAACGATGCCCCTTGCGGGTAGGCGTCGTTGCCACCCCAGCCGTAGCCCCAGCGATACATCTGCTGTACGAGGCTCTTGGGTTGCGTCGGTCGGTCGCCCGGCGGGTTGCTCGACGGGTTGATGTCGATCGAGGCTCCCCATGCAGCGGCCGTCAACGGGCCACTGGGGTCCTCGGGCGAGGCGGTGGGGTTGAAGCAGGCGCCGACGTCGGTTATCAGGTCCGCGCCGCCCTCTGCGTTCACGGCCTTCATCGCCCGCTTCAACAGGAACAGCGTCTTGACGTGACAGGTGACCGTGCCGAGCAGCGGCAACGTCGAAGACTGGATGTTGTCTTGGATCCAGGTCGGATCGATCACGAGCTCGGTGGTGTCCGACGTGCCGGGATGGGCTTCGAATTCGCCGAACTTGAGCTTGAGCTGCACCGGCGGGATCGCGCGATCGTTCGCCCGGAGATAGGCGGCCTCTCCGGGTGCGCGGACCTCGACGGCAGGGTAGGGGGTGTCGGCGGGCAAGAGATCGCTGAAGGCGGGCGTGAGGTCGGCCGAGGTCAACCCCGACGACGGCCGAACGTGGAACAACACGTAGCGCTCGTGGGTCACGCCGAGTCGCGTGGCGGTGTCGCGTGTGACGAGCAGTTCATACGCCCCCATCATCGCGTCGGGCAGCGTGCCCACCACATCGATGCGCTGACCACCGCGGAACAGCAAGGCGGCGCCGGCGCCGATCCCCCGTAGCTGCGCCTCGGACTCGGACAAGATGCCCTCGTCGGGACGCAGGGCCTGCACGAGCTGCCGCTCGGGTTGCGGAACGAATGCGGCGAAGGTCGGATCGACCCCCGTGACCTCCATCGGGATCATCATCGGAGCCTTCGGCTCATCGACGCCGTCTCCGTTGGCATCCAGCGACGCGGTCATCCAGGCAAGGTCGGCGGTCGCCGTGGTCGTTGCGACGACGTCGGGGACGGTGCGAACGAGGTCGCCGTAGCTGGCAGGCAGACCACCCGGCACCCAGGTGAGCCAGGACAGGGGAGCCGCCGGAGCGACGGACCCGCTCGGGCTCGGCGAGGCTGACGAGCTCGTCGATGCGACCGGCTCGTCGCCCCCCCGGCCGATCGCCCACACGATGGTCGAGCCGAGGATCGCCACGGCGGCGAACGCCGCGACACCGCGGATCAGCGCGCGTCGATGCAGGTCGTCCATGCTTGCGCGAGTGTACGGCCGGTGTGCCGGGGTCCCGACCAGCCGCGGTCAGCTTGATGCGGGGTGTTGCAGCAGACCAGCGAGTCGCTCTGCCCGCCGGGCGGCCTGGCGGGGCCGGCCGGCATTGACGGCGATCGCGATGGCTTGCAGTTCCTTCTCCACGGTCGGGGACATGCCGGAGGCTCGGGCTCGCACCAACGGGTCGAGCCGCTTGACCGCGTCGTCGAGGCGGCTGAGCAGCTCGCGGGGCTTCGCGACGTCGTCGCGGTACTGCTCGAGTGAGATGACCTGACCCATGCTGTCCACCGTAGCGGGCGGGTCTGACATGGGAAGCTCGCCGGGGGGCTCCTCGGGCGTGTCCATGGCCCTCACGCTACTCGCACGCTCATCACGGGCGCTAACCGGGAGGCGGCGGTGAACCAGCTTTCGCCCGCGTCAAGGCTGCCGAACACCTCTCCGGACGTGGCGCCGAACCACAAGCCCAGCGACGCCCCTTCGCCGTCGCGGTCGAACGCCTCGCGGAGCACGGTCAGGTAGGCGTCTCGCACCGGCAGTCCCTGGCTGCGGGCCGTCCACGTGCTGCCGGCGTCTCGGGTCTCGTACACGCGAACCTGGCCGTCGACCGTGACCCGATCCACATCGGCGTTCATCGGGATGATGAACGCGCTGTCGGGATCTGCCGGGTCGCCCACGATCGGGAAGCCGAAGTCGCTCGGCAACCCCTTGGCGATGTCGATCCAGTTGGTGCCGCCGTCGTCGCTTCGGTACACGCCGCCGTGAAACTGCATGAACAACCGCTCGGGGTTCAGTGGCGCCCGCCACAGATTGTGCACGCAGTGCGCGGTCGTCGTGTCGCGCAGGTCTTCCGGCACGTAGCGCGGCACAAGGCCGTTGACGCGATGGTCCCACGTCGCACCACCATCAGCCGTGTGCCACGTGCCGACCGCGCTGATGCCGAGCGACAGGCGCTGCGGTTCGCCCGGCCACGTCGCGATCGAATGCAGGCACAGTCCGCCGTTGCCGGGGTCCCATGCCGATCGGGTGGGCTGGTCCCAGAGCCCTCGGTTGAGTTCCCACGTGAGCCCGCCGTCGCGCGACTCGAACAGCGCAGCGGGATCCACCCCTGCCCACAGCTGGTCCGGCACTTCGCCGACGCGGATCACCCAGATGCGCTCCAGCGTCGCCTCGGTGTCGGCCGGCATCGAAAGCGTCGGGGCGTGCTGCCATTCGCCGGCCGGATCCTCGGTCCACATCAACCTGGGCCCGTAGAACCCGGAGGTGACGCTGGCGAAGTATCGGCCTGAGCGTGGGTCGCGCATCGCGTACTCGACCACGTCGCCTGCGAACGCGCGCGTCGCGATCTCGAACGCGCCCGGACCCTCACCGCGCAAGACGAACAGCCCCTTCTTCGTACCGACCAACAACTCCTTCATGCCTCGGTTCCTCCTGTGATCGACGGTAGGACGTGCAGCTGATCGCCCGGTGTCACTACGGCGGCGGCGCCGACGCGCTCACCGTTCACGAACACGTTCACATGGCGGCGAACCTCGCCGCGCTCGTCCAAGATCCACCCGGTGGTTTTGGGCCACGAGGCTTCGAGGGTGCGCAGCACCTCACCGACGGTCGCTCCGGCCAGATCCAATCGGTGGTTGCCACCGGCGAGATCCTTCAGTGGCGCGCGGAGCGTAACGGTCGGCATCGGCGCAGCCTATCTCGCCGCTCGGACACGGGCTATCCGGAGCCCGGCGGGCCGCCGTATTCGAAATGCATGCCGTCGGGCGTGAGGAAGTTTCCCCCCCACACGAACCCCCAGCGCTGGAAGATCTTCACGATCCTCGGGTCCATGGTGGGCGTCGCACCGTAGGGGTTCTCGGGGGCGTTGATGTCGATCGCGCCGCCGTAGGCGTGGTTCGACGGCGGTGCCGTCGCACTCCGGGCGACCGTCCGCGCGGCGTAACACCCCGAGTACGTGTGGATCTCGTCGCCAAGGCCGGCGGCTTCCACGTCGGTCAGGGCGCCGATCAGCGCCGGGAAGAACGCCTCGTTACAGGTGACCCTGCCGAGCAGCGGGACCGTGCGCGTGACCACATGGCCGCCGTACCAAGCCGGCGACATGTTCAGGTACGCGGGATCTTGGCTCTGTGGGTATGCGGTGAACTCCCCGAACACCCCTTTCATCACGACCGGCGGGTTCACGCCGGACGCGATCCGCATGTAGGTCGATCCCCCGGGACGAACCGTGCGGATGTTCGTGTCGGGCACGAGCGACGCCATGATCGCGGCGAACCGCGGCTCGGTCATGGGTCGAAGGGGCATCGACAGCAGGTAGCGGTCATCGACGATGCCGAGCGCGGCACCGACCTGTCGCGACACGAGCATCTCGCTCCACCCGGCGACGTCGTCGGGAACGATCGCGCCGACCTCGATCGTGCCTTCGTCGAACGTGAGCGAGCCGCCGACGTCGATCCTGCGCAGCGTCGCACTCGATGTGCCGAGCACAGCGGTCCCGTCGGCCAGGGCGGCGCGCACCTCATCTCGATACTGCTCCGGTATGAACGGCGCATACGCGTCGGGGTCCACCGCGAAGGCGTCGATCGGTATCCGGTAGGGCGATCCGGGTCGATCGATCACGGCTCCATCGGCACCGTGCGACGTGGACAACCAGCGCGTGTCTCCGGCTACGACCACGATCGTTCCCAGTTCGGCGGTCCTCGCGGCCTCCTGGGCGAACCCCACCGGCAGCGAGCCCGAGATCCACGCGAGCCACGCCGGCGGCATCTGTTGGGCCGCGGGCGCTATGGTCGGTGAC
>JANMPG010000050.1:0-3740 GCA_031369745.1 Actinomycetes bacterium | reverse complement strand
GCGACGATCGAGGGGTCCCACAGCTCGACCTCGATCACATCGTGCCGGTAGGCCTCATACGTCATCGGGTCGATGCCGTAGTGGCCCGCGAACGCTTGATCGATCAGGCGCCAGCTCAGCCGATCGTCGTCGCCCGCGACGTAGGGGCGGATCGTGACGCCCGCCGGTGGTGCCGCCGCTCGGAAGGACGCGTCGACCGGCCTGGCCATGTGCCAGAAGACCCGCGAGAACGAGAACCCCTGCATCTGCGCGACGGGACCCGCGCCCTCCGAACCCGAGAACGACGCGATCAGCGTGGGAGCGCCGACCGCAACCGCCCGAGCTTCGCGCTCGACGAACGCCAGCAGCGCCGGGCGGAGGGTCTCGCGATGCGCCGGCAACACGGGCAAGAACGAATCGATCGTGGATCCGGGGTCGGTGGCGCCCACGTTGGCGAACGCGCACGCTCCTCCGGCGCCGTCTTCGACGATCCACGCGCCGCGATGGGACGAACCCGTCCAGTCATCGAGGATCCATGCTTCGGTTGCGTCGGCGAAGCCGACGTCGTGCTGATCGCACGCGCGCAAGATCGCCACCGCGGCGGCCAGATCCGTCGCGGGGTCCGCCGGGCGGATCGCGTACCCGACCGGAAGGCTCACGCGTCGGCCCGCTGGAACATATGTGCTTCGCGGACCTGTTCCATGCCGACCGTGCGGTACAGCTCCACCGCGCCCGTGGTGTTCTCGCTGTCGACCGACAGCGTGACGGACGAGAACCCGGCCGCCGCGATATCGGCGAACGCGCGCCGCAACAACGCCTGCGCGATACCCCGGCCTCGATACGCCGGCAACACGCCGACCGACGCGATGTACCCGTCGGGCGTGGCGTCGACCCAGGCGAGTTCGCCGATCACCTCGCCATCGTGCTCGGCCAACAAGGCGCGATCGGGGTTCCAGTCCTCGGTTCGGTACCACTCGCCCTCGAATGACTCGAATGGCGAGTGCGTGAACCCGAAATGGTCCGCGAACGCCGCCTCGGTGACCTGCCACAGGGTGCGTTCGTCGCGACCGGTTCGGAAGGTGCGGATCGTGATGCCCGCGGGTGACTCGCCAGGCTCCAGGTCGCCGTCGAGGCTTCGATGCATGTCCCACGACGTGCGCACATATCGGTAGCCTGCATCCTCGAACAAACGATGCGCCGCGTCATCGGATGCGGGGAACATCGTGCGCACCTCGAAGGCGCCCTCCTCGAGACGCCGCTCATCGATCAGATCGTGTGCCCAGCCGATCAACGACCCGCCGACGCCACGACCGTGGTGATCGGGATCTACCACGCCGAACCAGTGCATCGCCGAGCCCTCGGAGGCGGGGTCACGCATCGCGATCGCGAACCCGACCGGCACCTCGCCCTGGGTCACGACGATGCTGTCGCGGGACACGACGACATACGGAACCTGCGCGACCCAGTCGAGGAATGCATCGCTGGCCTCCGGCCGCAGCCCGAGGGCTTCGTCGCTTCGTCGCCAGATAGCGGCCAGGACGGGGATGTCTTCGCGCGTCGCTGACTGAGACGCGAAACCAGACGGCAGCGTGGGCGCGCTACTCACCAACCGCTTTCTTGCGCGGGGCAGCCTTCTTCGCCGTCGTCTTCTTCGCCGAAGCCTTCTTGGCGGGCGCCTCGTCGCTTCCCGCCTTCTTGGCTGCGGCGACGCTTGCTTTGAGTGCCTCCATGAGATCGACGACCTTGGCGACGGGCTCGGGCTCGAGGACCTCGATCTCCTGACCGTTGAGCTTGGCCTCGACGATCGCCAGCAACGCCTCGCGGTACGCGTCGGAGTACTGCTCGGGCGCCCATTCGCTCGTGAGCGAATCGATCAGTTGCCGCGCCATCGCGAGCTCTTGATCGCGCACGTCGGCGTTGACGTCGACCCCGCCGAAGTCGGCCTCGCGGATCTCGTCGGGCCAGTACATCGTCTCCAGCACGAAGGCGTCGTCTTTGAAGCGGAGCGCAGCGAGGTGCTCCTTGTCGCGGAAGCTGACCTTGGCGATGCCGACCCGATCGTCTTGGCGCATCGCTTCGCGCAGGAGCGCATACGCCTTCGCGCCGGTCTCTTCCGGGATCAGGTAGTAGCTCTTCTTGAACAGCACCGGATCGATCTGGTCGAACTCCACGAACTGCACGATGTCGATCGCGCGCGAGGACTTCACCGGCACGGCATCGAAGTCGTCGTCGGTCAGGACCACGTAGCGGTCCTTCTCGACCTCGTAGCCCTTCACGATGTGCTCGTAGGTCACTTCTTCGCCGTCTTTCTCGCAGACACGTTTCTGGCGCACACGCCCGCCGTCTTCGTCGTGCAACTGATTGAAGCGAAGGGTCTTTTCCTCGGTAGCCGGATACACGGCGACCGGGATCGTCACGAGGCCGAAGGAGATGGCCCCTTTCCACATCGATCTCGGCATGATGGTTACCCCCGGGTCGCAGGCCCCCGCCTGCAAGAACGGCATCTTACCTTGGGGCTCCGACAAGGATTCAAAGGGTGGTGCGCAGCTCCGCCACCACCCGGATGAACGCCTCTTCGTGCGTCAGCCCACCGCCAACCCCTCGCTGCACGGCCGCGCCCAGCAGAAACGTCGCGAGCGGTGTGGCCTTGCGCTCTACGCCGTGCGCGACGTCGCGGGCGACGTCGAGCAGCACTTCGGCCTGCTCGTCACTCAGTGCATCGACGCCCACGGTCGTCGCCAGTCGCTGCAGCCACGCATCCATCTCGCGCTCCTTCCCCCGAGTCCTCGCCGCAGTCTCTACCATCCGGGCTATGCCGAAGCGGAAGAAGGGCACGGGCGGGGCCGCGTTCACCGTCGAGATGCCCCGCGAGCTGCCGGTTCGCCGGGGCGCCGGCGACGCCTGGTGGATCGATCTGCCGGACCGCGAGCTCCGGTTATCGAATCTCGACAAGCTGTACTGGCCAGAGGAGGGCTACACCAAAGGCGACCTGCTCGCCTACTACTTCAACGTCGCCGACCTGCTGCTGCCCCACCTCGAACGACGTCCACTGACGATGAAACGGATGCCCGACGGCATCGACGGCGACTCCTTCTACGAAAAGACCGCGCCCTCGCATACGCCCGAGTGGGTGCACCGCTGCACCGTGCTGTCCGAAGATGCGAAGGAAGGCCGGATCGACTACCTGACGGTCGACGACCTCGACACGCTGCTATTCGTCGCGAACCTCGGCGCGATCGAGATGCACCCGCTGCACTCGCGGTGCGACGATGTGGCCCACCCCGACTATCTGTTCTTCGATCTCGATCCGTTCCCGCCGTATACGTACGACGACGTGCTCACGGTGGCGCGACACATCAAGGTGCTCTTGGACCAGCTCGGCCTGACCGCGTACCCCAAGACCAGCGGCGCCACGGGGTTGCAGATCTTCATGCCGCTGGAAACGGGACGGCGGACCTACGCGGAGGTGCGCGCGTTCGTCGGTACGTGCGGACGCATGATCGGGCGCGCCGACCCCGATCGCGTGACGATGGCGTGGCGCATCGCCGACCGCACCGGCAAGACCTTCATCGACCACAACATGAACCGCCAGGGCGCGAACATCGCCGCCGCGTATTCGCTTCGCCCCGAGCTTCGTGCACCCGTGTCGACCCCGCTGACGTGGGACGAGGTCGAGGCCGGCGGTTTCGAGCCGCAGGACTTCCGCATCGACAACGTGTGGGAGCGCTTCGCCCGTGTCGGCGATCTGTGGTCGCACGTGC
>JANMPG010000034.1:0-14604 GCA_031369745.1 Actinomycetes bacterium | reverse complement strand
CGCCTCCAGCGCTTCCTCGTCGTTGAGCACCGCCGCCGCGCGCTCGACGCCGACAAGCGCGCGCGCCGCCCAGAAGTTCTGCCCCGCGCGCGACGTGATACCCGTGCGGTTCTTCTCGCCATCCCAGTCGTGAACGAAGTTGAGCCAGGAGCCGTCGGGTTCCTGCATCCACAACACGAACCGCAATAGACCGCGAGCCCATCGCCGCACCCACTCGAGCTCGGTGCGCTCCCACACGTCGCACGCGACCGCCAGCAGCCGAGCGGCGTCGTCGATGCAGGCGACCCCTTCGAAGCCCGACTCCCTCGCCGGCACCGCGCCCGCCGGCGTCTCGTATATCGTCACGGCGAGCGCGCCCGGACCGGCTGCGGGCAGCGGATGGGTGAGGCGCGCGAGTTGTCGAAGCACGGTGACTACGAAGGGGACAAGGAGGCCAAGACGTCGTCGATCGCCAGGTCGGCGGCGCACAATGTGGTGTCGGCGGCGCCGTAGAACACGCGGATGTGCCCGCCGCCGAGGTCGACGTGCCCGCTCGGGAACACGACATCGTGCAGGAACCCGTCGTGCTCGTAGGGCGACTCGGGCACCATCACGGGTCTCGTCGAGCGTGCGAGCACCTTGCTCGGGTCGCCGGCATCGAGCAGCATCGCGCCCATGCCGTAGCGGTTCATGCGGTCGGCGCCGTGGTAGATCTCGAGCCATCCGTCGTCGGTACGGATCGGCACGAGCGAGGCTCCTATGCGCATCTCGTCCCACATCCGATGTCGTGGCCCCGCGATGGGACGGTGGCGCCCCCAGTGCACGAGATCCTCACTTTCGGCCAACCACACCCCCAGGACCCGCCCGAACGACCCGGGCATCGGACGCGTGAAGGCCAGGTACTTCCCGTCGACGCGTTCGGGGAAGAGCACGACGTCTTTCTGGTCGGGGTGCAGCATCGTGCCGTGGCGCTGAAAGGTACGGAAGTCGGTCGTCGTCATGCGCGCGGTCGTGATGCCGAGCCGGCTCACCGCGACATACGTGATGTGGAAGAGCCCGTCGATCTCGGTGATGCGAGGGTCCTCGACGCCGTATTCCTCCATCGACTCCATGGGATGTACCTGCCCATCGGGGTCGAACTCGAAGTGCACGCCATCGGCGCTCCGCGCCACCCGCAGGTGCGAGATGTTGGACAGGTAGTCGGTGAACTCGTCTTGTCCGGGCGTGAACCCGCCCGCTGCGTCGCGGTAGCGGATCGTCCGGGGATCTGATAGGTCGAGACCGGGCAGGTCTCGCGGCACGTAGCCGATCACGACCTGCGGCGGTTCCCGGTCACAGTCGAAGTAGGCCATCCCCACCAGCTGCTCTTGGCGGAGCCCGACCGGCAGCGGCGCGAGCCGCGGGGTCGGGCCCGACAGATCGATCATCTTGGCCTCGGGGCCGAGCTCGATGTCGCTCCTCGGGCGTTCCGCCACCCGCACCAGCAACACGGTCTCGTCACCGACCTTGGCGACACCCGGGTTGATCGTCGAGATGACCTCGAACCCGGGCTGCGAAGGCTCGAGCTGCTGGGGTGTGATCAATGGGTTGGCCTTCAGCCGGTGCGCGACCTGCAGGGGCGCTCGCTCGTGGCGTCGCGCAGGCTTGACCTTCGGCGCGTGCTCGTCGACGAGCTCCTGCATCGATGCGAGGAACCTCGCGCCGGTCTTGGGCCAGGTCGCCTCGTTGGCGTAGGCGTACGCGTTGCGTTCGAGCCGAGCCTTGCGCTTGGGGTCGTCCAAGATCGAGTTCACGGCCTCTGCGATCGCCGAGGCCGACCGGAATTCGACCAGGATGCCGCGCTCCTTCGCAAGCGCCTCTTGCGCGTGCAGATACGGTGTGGAGACCACCGCCTTGCCGGCGCCGAGGGCGTAGGACAACGTGCCGCTCGTGATCTGGTTGGGGTCCAGGTACGGCGTCACGTACACGTCGGTGGCGAGCAGGTACTCGATGATGTCGCGCTGGTCCAGGTACTGGTTGACGAACGACACGTTGTCGGACAGGTCCAGCTCGTCGACCAGCGCCTGCAGGCGGTTTCGGTATTCCTCTCCCCGTTGCTTGAGCAGTTCGGGGTGCGTCTGGCCGGCGATCAGGTACAGCGCCTCGGGGTGGCGCGCCACGATCTCGGGCATCGCTTCGATCGCGTATTCGAGCCCCTTGCCGGGACCGACGAGCCCGAAGGTCGACATGATCGTGCGCCCGTCCAGGCCGAGCTTCGCCTTCAGCCGACGACGGCCCTTCGGCTCGATGTGGGGCATCCCGTGGGGGATCACGAGCGGTCGTTCCTTGATGCCGTAGTCGCGATCGAGGATGTCGACGGCCGTCTCGGCCATCACGGCGAGTCCGTGCGCGGTTTCCGCGATCGAGCGCATGGCGTCGCGCACCGCCGGCGAGGGATCCGGCAACACGGTGTGCAGGTTGACGAGCGCCGGCTTCTTCAGCTCTTCGAGGAAGGCCGTGAGGTGATCCTCGTACATGCCTTCGATCCAGTGGTCGCCGACGAAGCCGCCGCCCTTCCACAAGCCGTAGAGGCCGAACTCGTGCTGCACGCACACGACCTCGGCGTTGGAACGATCGATCTCGCGGGCGGCCGCCCGGTAGGGGAGCGCGCTGCCCTGCTTGATCCGCCAGCGGACCTCGCTGCCGTAGGCCCGCACCGAGTTGCGCTCGTCGATCGCGGCGACCCGGCACTGCGTGCGCGGGTCGGCCTGACGCACCGCCCCGATCAGGTCGGCGGTGAACGTCGCGATGCCGCAACGACGCGGCGGGTATGTGGAGACGAAGGCGATCCGCATGACGTCCTAGCGTACTGCGGGGGGCGCTGACCACCCCCGCGCGAGCAACGGCGCAGCGTAGAGGTGGTTTCGGCACGTTAGCCAACTTTTAGCGAGGTTTTAGTCCCGTCGGCGAAGCTGTGCACGTCGGTGAAGGGAGAGCCCAGATGGCGAGGGGGACACACAGCCAGAAGGGTTCGCATACGAAGGGGGAAGAACATGGCACAGCGATTCAAGCCCACCCGGTACCTGCCCAACCGCTTCAAGCCCACCCGCGCGAAGTGAACCAAGCGTCCTCGCGGGATCTGGAGACCCCGGCCCAGCCGGGGTCTCCCCGCACGTCCGATCCGGGGCTCCGCGGGCTGGCCTTCGTGCGGCTCCTTCGCATCACGGCGTTCCGACGCATCTGGTTCGCGCAGGTCATCTCCAACCTTGGCGACTGGGCGTACACCCTGGCGGTCGGCGTCTTGCTCGCCGGCCATCTGCAGGGCTCGGGGCTGGTGCGCACCCTAGCGCTGACCCTCGCAGCCGAGGGCGGCACCTCGGCGCTCGTCGGTTTCGTGGTTGCCGGCCCGGTGGCCGATCGCTTCTCGCGCAAGCGCGTCATGATCACGGCCGACCTCGTTCGTGGGCTCGCGGTGGGCTCGCTGTTGTTCGTCGGCGTGCCGGGAGTGCTGCATCTCGTCTGCGTCGCCGCCTGCCTGGGAGCGTTTCGCGCCATCTTCCAGCCGGCTCTGATGAGTTCGTTGCCGAGCGTCGCGGGCGAGGACCTACTCACCGCCAACGCGGTCGTGACGGCGACGTTCCACGCCGCGATCGTCGTAGGGCCGGCGATCGGTGCGCTCGCGGTCGTCGCCGTGGGTCCGCACGCGGCATTCGCGCTGAACGCCGCGTCGTTCGGTGTGTCGGCGCTGCTGCTGCTGGGGATCCACGTCGCCTTGCCCCAGCGCATGGCAGACGCCCCCTGGACACCGATCCGAGATCTTCGCGACGGGCTGACGCACGTCGTGCGTTCCAGGGTGGCGCGCGGCGTCGCGATCGCGATGAGCATGGCCCTGTTCATCGCGTCGTGGCAGGGGCCGCTGCAGGTCGGGATCGTGCGAGATGTGCTGGCGACCGACGGTGATCACGGCTCGCGCGCCCTGATCCTCGGCTCGTTGACGGCAAGCTGGGGTATCGGCATGGTCATCGGGTCCGCGCTGATGCCGTTCGCGGCGCGACGCTTCGACCTCGGCAGGCTTCTCGCGGCGTGCATCGGGATCGTCGGCATCGCGTTCGTGATCACGGCTGCCCAGGGTCGGCTGGCGCCCGTCATCGCCGCATGGACGCTCGGCGGTATCGCGTCCGGCATGGCGAACGTGACGTATGAGTCCTTGCTGCAATGTTCCACACCCGACGAGTACCTCGGACGTACCTTCGCGACGGTGGAGGCGGCGCAGGATGCCGCCTACTTCCTTGGCGCCCTCGCGGTGGGTGCGCTGGCATCGGTCGTCGCACCCGCGACCGGGTTGGCGATCGGTGGCGCCGCTTTCCTTGCGATCGCGTTCGTCGCTGGTCGGCTGCTCGGCCCGCGGTCCGTCGACGCTGTCGTCGTCGTCGACGACGTGGTGACCGAGCCGCGAGACGTCGCCGAGTTGGTGTCGTCGATCTAGGTCGCCGAGGCCGGCAGGGTGGTGCGCGGTCCGCTGCGCGAGCCCTTGCGGTCATACAAGTCGCGAGCACGACCCCGGTGGAGTGCGGCCTCATCCAGGTGTCCGGCGGCCTCGAGCACATCGCCGTAGCTGGCGAGCACATCCGCGGTCAATTGCAGCAGGTCCGTCCCCGCGGCGATCGCCACGGCCTCGACCGACAGCCGCAGCGCCTCCTCGTGATCGCCCTCATGGCTGCACAGCTTGGCCATCGCGGCACGCCATGACATCGCAGAGACGGGATCGTCCTCGGCGGTCAGTTCGGCGCTCAACGACGCCGCCTCACGCGCCTGCCCGTACGCGCCCTGACGGATCTGGGCCTCGGCGAGCATGGCCAGCGCGGTCGAACGTTCGTTGCGTTCACCGATCGAGCCGAGCCCATCGGCCGATGAGCGAAACGCCGCCGCGGCTTCGTCGACGTCGCCGAGCTGCAGGAGGGCGATGCCTGCGTGCAGCTCGCCGTCGGCCGCCCGGAACGTGCCGCCGACCTCGGTTACTCGATCGCGGGCACGGGCGATCATCGCGATCGCGTCGCCGTCCCGGCCCGCCAGCGCGAGCGCGAGCGCGAGTCGGAACAGGGCTTCCGGGCGGGGCCGCGAGCTGCCGGCGATGTCTCGTTCCGCCTCTTCGATGTACAGCTCGACGTGGACCGGACCGTGGATCGTGGTTGCCACCGGCCATGTGGGCTTGCCCGGCGCGTCTCCGGCAGCCTCCGCCCACGATCGCCCCTCCCGGTATGCGTCGAAGGCCGTCTGCATCGAACCAGCGCGGAACGCCGAGTCACCGAGCACGCGATAGCCCCACGCGACCCCGACCGCGTCGTCCAACGCCGTCAACTCCTCGATCGCCGCGCGCGCGGTGTCCGCGATCTGGTCTGCGGGGAAGGCGTCGGGGTCGGCCCAGGTGCCGACCTCACCGCGCGCCAGACGCAAGCGCCACGCGGCGGCTCGCGCACCGTGATGCTCCGCCTCGCGGAGCCCGAGGTCGATCGCCTGCTCGGCCTCGCCGAAGCGACCGAGTGCGATGAGCGCCTGCGCCAGGTGCCAGGCAAGCATCGGGCGCTCCACCAGATCGGGCGGTGCGCTCGACAGCGCGCTCAACAGCAGGTCGGCGCTCGCCTGCGCGTCGTCGCGCTGCGCCGCGCGAAGCCCCGCGGCCGACAGGTGCGCGGCGGCGAGGGATCGCAGCTCGAAGACGTCGTCCGGTCCGGCGCCGAGCTCGATCTGCCGGTCCAGCGCCGTTGCGAAGTGGTGACCCACGAGCTCTTCGACCTCGGCGAGACGCTCGCCGGCGCGCGTGCGCAGTGCGTACGCGAAGCGTTCGTGATCGCGGGCCCGAGCCGCTTTCGGCGTGCCGTGGTAGGTGGCATCGCGCATCAACAGATGGTGGAAGCGGTAGGTGCGGCCGTCGGTGCGGGTCGAGCGCTCGAGCACGATCAGGTCGCGACGCGTCAGGTCGTCGAGCGCGGCCGTGACCGCGCCGGCGTCGATATCGGTCGCGATCTCCGCGACGTCGCGTTCGGAGAATTCACGGCCGACGATCGCGGCCGCTTCCAGCACGGCTCGTGAGCGCGCGGGCAACAGATCGAGTCGGGTATCCATCAACGCGCGGACGGTCGGCGGCAGGGGCACGGTCGCAAGATCGGTGAGCGCCTCCCACCGTCCGTCACGCAGCTGCAGATGTCCGTCGTCGACGAGCACCGAGAGCAGTTCCTCGACGAACAGCGGGTTGCCCTGGGCCGCGGCGACGATGCGGTCATGTGCCCGAGGGTCCAGGCCGCCACCAGCGAGCAGCGCCGTGATCAACGCATCGGTCGCCGAGGCGGGCAGTGTTTCCAACGACACGCGGTCACCGCCCGAGCCCGATCCCCACCCACCGCGCCGCTCGAACAACTCGGGTCTCGTGGTTGCAAGCAGCGTGATGGGTGCAGCGATGGCGGAGGCGAGGTAGTCGACCAGGTCGAGGAACGCGTCAGTGCCCCAGTGCAGATCCTCGAGTACCAACACGATCGGATGCTTCGCCGCCGCCAACTCCAGGCAGCGACGGGTCGCCCACGAGAGCTCGTCGGGGTCGACCGGGGTGTCGGACAGGCCGAGCAACACGTCCATCTGCGCGGTGAGGAACGCCGCGTCCGGCGATTCTCGGAACATCGCCGCGACCTTGCGTCGCGCGGCTTTGGGCCCGAGGTCATCGTGGATCCCGGCCATCTGCCGCACGATCTGCGCAAGCGCCCACAGCGTCATGCCGCGCTCATACGGGAGGCATCGTCCGGTCAGCGTGCGCACGCCGGGAGGCAGCGTCGCTGCGAATTCCTCGACCAGCCGGGTCTTGCCGATACCGGCGGGCCCGACGATCGTCACGAGGTGGGCGCGTTCGTCTGCGACCGAACGCTGCTGGGTGCGTCGAAGCAGATCGAGTTCGTCTGCCCGCCCGACCAACGGCGCGCGCAGACGACGCGCGTACCCCGCGGCCGCGACGTCGTGGACCCGGAAGGCGGTGATGGCGCCGCCGCCGTCATCAAGCGCGATCACCTCGGTCGGCTCGGCGCCAACGCTCGTACGGGTCAGGCGGAGGGTCTCTTGCGACACGAGGACCTCCCCCGCTCGCGCGCGGCGAGCCAGCTCGTCTGCGACATCGGCCGGCCCCCCGATCGTTCGAGCGTCGCTCCCGCGGGTTTCGAACAGTGCCTCCTTCGTCGCGACCCCGATGCTCGCCTGCGGCAGCGTGGCGCGCAGTTCCCAGGCGGCGCGAACGGCGCGAACGGCATCGTCCTCATGCAGGGTCGGGAGTCCGAACACCGCCGTCACGCGGCCGCTCGACACCGCCGTGACCCGACCGTCGAACCGCTCCGCGACCTCGCGGGTAGCAGCGGCATCCGCCGCGTCGGCCGTTCCGCTCACCTCAGGGTCTGCCCCGCCACCCGAGCGCGTTCGGCACACCAGCGCGGTGAGCATCCGTCGATGTGCCCGTCGAACGTCGTCGTCACCGTCGTCGTCCACCGGCGGCCCCACCGCCGGGTCATCACGCAAGATCGCCGACTCGAGTTCGGCCACGGCGGGGCCCGGCTCCAACCCGAGTTCTTCGGCCAAGGCTTGTCGGAGCCGTGCAAGGGCGGCGAGCGCCTCGGGCTTGCGGCCGACTCGTGCGAACCCGCGCGCGCTGAGCAAGGCGACGCGCTCATCCAGCGGTCGCATCGCTCGCAGCCGGTCAAGCTCCGTCACGGCGTCGGCGGGGCGATCTTGCAGCAAGATCGCTTCCTGGCGAAGGATCATCGCCTCGACACGGCGCTCCTCGAAGATCTCCAGGTCCCACACGTCGATGCCCGGCACCTCGATGCCACTCAAGATCGGGCCTCGCCACAACGCGATCGCGTGATCCAGCAGACGTTCCGCCCGCGCGGGGTCCGCGGCGAGCGCGGCGCCGGCTTGATCGGTTTCGAGCAGGAATCGCTCGAGGTCGACAGCCTCGGGAGGCACGTCGAGTGCGTATCCGGCGCCCCGCGTGACCAGCATGTCGCGGGCACCGACCGCCTCGAGCGCCCTGCGTACCTTCGACGCGTGCACCTGCAACGACGTGCGAGCGGTCGCAGGCGGATCTTCCCCCCACAAGGCGTCGATCAGGGTCTCGAACGAAACGGTCTGGCCGCGACGCAGGAGCAAGAGCGCGAGGAGCGCACCGCGCATGGCCGGCAAGCTGACGTGCTCGTCGCGTCGGCGCACCTCGAGTGGCCCGAGGACGCAAAACTCCAGGTCAGCTCCCATCGCCCCTCCCGGCCGAAGGCGCTCAGGGTACCGGAGCCCATCCGGGCGCGAACACGGCCGTTCGGCCGGTCTTTCCTCCCGCCTTCGTCGGCCGACGTCCCTCACACTCATGATCGACCGACAGGTGGCCCGCAGCTCGGGAAGGAGACGGCGATGCGTGGTGACGTTCAGGGATACGTGCTCCAGCCAGGCGAGGGACGCCCCATCGACCTGGGCGGGTTCTCGATGTGCGTCAAGGCGACCGACGAGGACACCGCCGGCATGTTCAGCCTGCTCGAGGCGGCCGAGCCGCCCGGTTTCGGGCCGCCCCTTCACATCCACCACGGCGTCGCCGAGGCGTTCTATGTCCTGGAGGGCGAATACATCATCTTCCTGGATGGGAACGAGTCCCGATGCCCGGCCGGGTCCTTCATCTTCATCCCGCCGGAGATCCCCCACGGGTTTCGGGTGGGCGACGTCATGAGCCGGAAACTCAATCTGTACCTCCCCGCCGCCATGCTCGGCTACTTCGATGAGCTGAGCGTCGCCGTGATGCAAGGCGACGCGGATCCCGACCGGTTGGCCGACATCGCCATCCGATACTCCATGGAGGTGATCGGACCGGTCCCGGAGGGCTATCTGTGAGCGATCTGACGCGGTCGCGGAACCGCATCGGCCCGTGGCCGATCGCCTGGGAACCTGCAGCCCTCCTCAGGCACTGTGGTGTCGGTCCGCAACGATGTCCGTGTGGGCCGATCGGCGATGGACCGAAGACCCCGCAGCGACTCACCAACTGCGTGTTCATGGCGGTGGGCGGGCGACAGGTGTGTGTCTACTACCTCGCTCCACGAACACGTCGTCGGGCCCGTTGACCATGACCTCAGTGATATGCGCAAATAACCCTTCTCGTGGAGGAACTGCACCGCAGGCCGAGAAGGGCGGCTAGAGGCCCCCCGTTCATGCCGCACGGAGGCGGCTGACACCATGCTGGTAGGCCTGGATCGTCACTCCGCTAGGGGTGACCGCCTGCGTTCCGACCGGCTCGAACGCGATGACCGAGCCGTGTCGGGGAACAGCTGCGTGCCCTCCGGTGGGTCCGCCCAGAGTGCGCCGGTATTGGCTTCCGCAGCGGCGGGTGGCCCGGCGAGAACCGTGGGGACGTACTCGAGGAGTTGGATGCGCCGGGCGGTTAGACGTTGTGGCGTCGCTAAGCTTGTGCCCATGTGGCCGGTAAAGGAGTTCAGGAACACGATCTTCAACGCAGTCGTAGCGGGGGAGCTCGACGCAAGGGAGTGCACTTTCGACTACGACGACGCGAAGGCACGCATCACCCACGTTCCGTCCGGGTCGAGCTTCCTTATCGAGCACGGTCAGACTTCCTCCTACTTGACGACCGCGTTCGTCGGGGACCTGTCACCGTTTCAGCTCGAAGCGGCCATCTGGCCGACGGTGGAGGAACGGGTCGAGCGATGGGCACGGGACGTCAAGCGGGACGTCGACACGCCTGACCTCTGGGCCGAAGTTCAAGCCGAGCGGGAGATCTTCACCGGCGACAGCTTCGTCGACGACGACAACAGCTCGTTCAGTCAGGACGAGCAGGCAGAGATCGTGGAGCAGGTACGAGTGATCAAGGTGTTCGTCCAGACGTCGCATGTGCACGACGATGCGCAATGGAGATCCATCGAAGCCAAGCTCGATTACATCCAAGAGGCCGCCGGGCGCATTGGCCGGAAGGACTGGTGGCTCCTCGTCTTGGGCGTGATGTTCGAGCTGATCGCGACAGGCCTGCTCCCTCCGAATGCCGTACGGGACATCATCACGGCGGCGTTCCATGCGCTCGGGCACCTCTTCAAGATGCCGCCGCCGATGCTCCCGCCTTCCTTCTAGACGAACTCTCGGAATGGTCCACGCGCTGGGGCGCGAGTCGACTTATCGGCCTACTCGCGGCATCGCTGCTCCACGACCTGAGCGATCTGATTCCCGCGACGTCGACGCCGACTAGGCTGCCTTCGATGGCGACGGTCCCGACGCAGCGTTTGGCGATGACGCCGATGTCGTGCGAGGCGATGCGCGCGATCATGGCCGCCGACTGGCAGCGCGCCGAGGGACTGCTCGGAACGCCGTTCCCCACCGAATGGCGCAACGACGGGTGGGGATGGCTCGCGCCCCGAGTCGTCGAAGGCGATCTCGACGCCCGCTTGCTGGTCTGGGGTACGCGACTGGCGCGCCTGATCGACGGTCGCGGTCAGGCCGTCGCGGAGGTCGGCTTCCACGGGCCGCCGGACGACGACGGATGGGTCGAGATCGGCTACCGGGTCGTCACCGGTTACCGGCGACGCGGCTTCGCCGAAGAGGCGTGCCGCGGGCTGCTCGACTGGGCCTTCACCCAGGGTGTGGACGGTGTCCGAGCGGCGATAAGCCCGGACAACGAGGCCTCTGCGCGGTTGGCGCAGAAACTCGGCTTCGCTCGTGCGGGTAAAGCTCGGCATGAGGCGCTCGGCGAACAGCTGATCTTTGAGCATCCGCGAGGGTCGTAGGGGTGCCTTAGGTGATCCGGAGAACGCACGCCGAACACTGCATGCCGTGGCTGGGTGCCTTGGGTCGACTCGTTCAGCCGGCGACGCGCCACTGAGGGAGCAGGCCCGACCAGTAAGTTGTCTCACGCTGGGGCGCGTGTGCAATTAGACCCCATGAGGCAATTGGGAACGCGCGACTCTATGCGTGTCCGCTCCCGACCTGATAGAGGTGCCAACGGTCGGGGACGCCCTTCAGCTCGTGTTCGCCGGCGTCTTCGAAGACGAGTCCCGAGCCCACGACCAGTTCCTTGACGGTCGAAGACACGAGGATCTCGGAGCTGCCAGCGAGGGCCGCCACGCGCGCACCGATGTGCACGGCGATACCGCGAACGTCGTCGGCCGTCAGCTCCACCTCGCCCGCATGCACCCCCGCCCGGATCTCGAGGTTTAGTGGGCGGAGCCCCTGCCCGATCGCAGCCGCGCACCTAACGGCGCGTGCCGGGCCGTCGAAAGTCGCGAAGAAGCCGTCGCCCGCGGTGCCCCGCTCATGGCCGCCGAACCGCTGTAGCTCGTGGCGGACGATCTGGTCGTGGGCGGCCAGCAGCTCCCGCCAGGCACGATCGCCGAGGGTGCTCGCGCGATCCGTCGACCCCACGATGTCGGTGAACAGGACGCTCGCGAGCACGCGATCGGGTGCGGCGACCTGCCGGGTGCCGGTGAGGAACTCCTCGATCTCCTCGAGCAGGTCGTCGGTGTCGCTCACGACCCAGTAGTGGTCCTCGCCGGGAAGCTCGACCAGCTTGGCGCCAGGCACGAGGGAGGCCAACACACGCGAGTGCTCGACCGGGCTCAGTCGGTCATTCGTGGGGTGCATCACCAACGTGGGCACACGGATGGCATGCAGCAGGCCGCGCACGTCCGTCTGCCGGTACAGGCGCAGGAACGCCTCCGCCGCAGCCGGGCTCGCGGCAAGCCGCTGCATGATGGTGAGCCACTCCACAAACCCTTCGTCGTGCACCCGAGTGGGGTTGGACAGCCCCGTATCCCAGCGTGCGTATTCGGCCGTTCCCCACGAGGCGTCGACCCGCCGGAGGATCTCCTCCCAATGCGCGTCATGCTCCTTCTGCGTTCGGCCCCGTGGCGGGCCGCCAGGGTCCGTGCAATAGAGCACTAGGTCCGACACCCGCTCGGGACGGCGTGCGGCCAGCATGCAGCAGATATGGCCGCCGTCCTCGGCCCCGAACAGGACAGCGCGCTCCGAGCCGACCGCATCGAGCACGGTTTCGAGGTCGTCGGCGAGGTCCTCCAGCGGCGGGAGATCGTGCGGCGAGAACCGGTCCGACAGGCCTGCGCCGCGCCGGTCGACGATGATGAGCCGCGAGAAGGACGCGAGCCGTTCGAGAAATCTTGCATAGCTCGGCAGCTCCCATTGCCACTGCAGGTTCGCGGCGTACCCGGGGACGAACACCAAGTCGATCGGGCCGTCGCCGACCACCTGATAGGCGATGTGGATGCCGGCCGGCGTCTTCGCGTAGTGGACTTCAGGCGATCGCACGATCCACCACCCGATAGAGGGGCCGGCGGTCGGGGACGCCCTTCAGCTCGTGTTCGCCGTGGTTCTCCACGGGCGCATCTTCGCGTTGGCGCTTCCAGCAGGCAAGTTGGACGTGAGTCGTCGCCTTCAACGAGACCGTCCGGCCCGGATCGAGTCCGGGCAGCTGCCCGCGCTGGGGCGCGTGCCGCCGCCGTGATCCGAGACGCCGTCCCCGTTCACGAGGGACAGCCAACATCATCTGGCCCGTTCGCCACCACCTCGGTGAGTTCGGTAAATGGCCCTTCTCGGAAGGGTTCAGGCGAGGTGGAGATTCTTGTTGGCCACGGCGTCAGTCTCGGGCGTCGAGCTTCAGCTTCAGCGCATCCATGTTCTGCTGCACGTACCGACGTACGACCGGAGCCAAGAGGACGTGGCGGACGAAGGGGACGAGGCCAGTGGCGGGCGGTTGCACGATCCGCTCGATGGACGAGACTGTTCCCGCGGGGGAAATCAAGAACGTCGTGCGGTACGTACCGGCGTGCTCGGTCGCCTCGAACCCGAACGTGGCCGTTGGCACGAATTCGGTTACGACCACATCGGTCGACCGCAAGACCCCCTTCCGCGCGCCCTTTCGCCCGGCAGTCCGGTAGCGCGTCCCAACGCCGATGGGGCCGTTGTCCAGCTTCGTTGCCTCGAACTCCTGGGGCGACCACTCGCCGTGCCGCTGAATGTCGGAAATCAAAGCCCATGCCGTGCTCGGGTCGGCCTCCACGTCGACCGAGAACCTCATCGTCCTCGTCGAGTTGGCGGGAATCCGTTGGGGCTCCATCGGAGCCCTAGCATATTGAAGGTCGTGCTGGGATTCGCCTACCCCTACCCGAAGGCGACTGGCCGTCGACCCTGACTTCCGTGACATCGGGTCCTTCAACAGGAACTCGATCGGACCGAACCCGACGATATCGTCGGGGACTCGTTGACCATGCGCGTCAGCTCGCGCTGGGGAGAGATCGCGCCGCTCGCGATAAACGTCCGGGTCTCCACGCGCCCAGGGGTACACTCCGCCACGCGCGATCAGATCGAGGGCGAGCAGGGAGGCACGATGGCGACCCCGGACGATCAGACGGATACCCCGACGGCACCCGACGTTCCGTATGGAACGCTCATCCTCGCGGGGATGGGGGCTGGGGGTGTCGTGTTCGGCCTCGGCTCCCGGATCGCGATGCGCCTCGTCGGCATCGCGGCCTCCCCCGAGCACCTCGGCCAAGTGACCGCCTTCGGGGTCGTCGGGACGGTCACGCTCAACGGGGTCGTGCAGCTCGTGGTCGCGGGGTCAATCGCCGGCCTCTTCACCGGGCTCCTCTACCTCGCCATCCGGCCCTGGATCCCGGGAGGCTGGAGTACCCGCGGCCTCGCGATGGGCCTGATCTTGTTGTCGCCCATCGGGATCTTCATCGTGGCGTCGAGCAAGGCGGACTTCGATCTCGCGTCTTCGGGCTTCATCCTGTCCTTGTTCGCAGGGATGATCCTTCTGGAGGCGCTCACCACGGCGTGGGCGATCGAGCGACTCGGTCGGGACTCTCTTCCTGCTCCGCACCCAAGAGCGATCGGATATGCCGTGCTCGGAACCGCCGCCGCGCTCGGGTTCGTCGCTCTGGGCGCCCCTGTGAGTGATGTGGTGTAGCCGGCGGGGCGGTTGCACGATCCGCTCGATGGACGAGCCTGTTCCCGAGGGGAAATCAAGAACGTCGTGCGCTACGAACCGGCGTGCTCAGTCGCCTCGAACCCGAACGTGGTCGTTGGCACGAAGTCGGTACGACCAATCGGATGGTCGCAAGCCCCCCTTTCGCGCGCCCATTCGCCCGGCAGTCCGATAGGCAGAAGGCGACGCCCACGACGACGAGATAGAGGCCATGGACGACCCGCCCGACAGAACTCGTGAACGCCGATGACTTCACTCCTCGTCCTCCATCACGGGGTCGGAGCCAACCACCCCGTGAGATCGGACCTATTCCAGTTCGGTTCGGCCGCCCTACCAGCTCCACAACGTCATCAGGTCCGACGAACATCACCTCGGTGACCGCGACCCCCCTTCTCTGCTCCGGTGGGCGCGTCCGGTTGCGACGCGGTCCCATCCGGAGAAGGATGCGAGCGTGGACATCCCGCAGACCCGGTACGCGACGACCGCCGACGGCATCCATATCGGATACCAGGTGATCGGGTCGGGTCCGATCGATCTCATCTTCGTCCCGTACGACTACTCGAACATCGAGGCGTCGTGGGACCTTCCGCAGTACGCATCGTTCGTGCGGGGGCTGGCATCGCACGCCCGGGTCC
>JANMPG010000286.1:0-4914 GCA_031369745.1 Actinomycetes bacterium | reverse complement strand
GGGACAAGCTGGCTGCCGTGACGCTCTCATGGGGCGGACCAGGTACCTTTCCGACCCGTTACGAAGCGGGCGTTCAGCAACTCGAAGCGACGTTCGGCGTCAGCGTCGTTGAGATGGCGCATACCAGGGGTGATCCCGGCTGGATCGCCTCTCATCCCGAAGGTCGAGCCAAGGACTTGATGGCAGCCTTCGCCGACCCAACGATCAACGGCATCGTCACGACCATCGGCGGCGACGACTCCATCCGCTTGCTGCCGCACCTCGACCTCGATCTCATCCGTTCGCACCCGAAGGTGTTTGTCGGGTACTCGGATACGACGATCATCCACATGGCGTTGCTGCGGGCTGGCCTCGTCTCGTTCTACGGCCCTTCCATCATGTCGGGGTTCGCCGAGAACGGGGGCATGCACGCTTACACGGAGGAAGGCGTTCGTGTGTCGCTATTCGAGCCACGGGCATGGACCGTCTGGCCAGAGAACGATGACGGATGGACGGTTGAGCACCTCGACTGGGCCGACTCAGCGAACCAGGATCGAGTCAGGGAGTTGCAGCCTTCCACAGGGTGGCGATGGTGGGGCAAGGACACGGTACGGGGACCTCTGGTCGCGGGATGCCTCGAAGTGCTCGATTGGCTCCGGGGAACGGAGTGGTGGCCCGATCTAGGCGGAGCAGTGCTTGCACTCGAAACTTCAGAGGATGCACCGCCTCCACCTGTCGTGGCTGGCTTCCTACGATCACTCGCCGCGATGGGTGATCTCTCGCGAGTTGCCGCAGTCCTTTTCGGCAGGCCGGGCGGTACCTCGTTACCCGTGGCGGACCACAAGCGGTACGACGACGCCATCACGTCGGTGATCCGAGGCGAGGCAGGGCTCACGTCCATGCCAATCGTCACCGGGATGGACTTCGGCCATACCGACCCGATGTGGACGCTGGCCCAAGGGATGCCCGTCGAGGTCGATGTGGAGGTCCGATCTGTTCGGTTCGCTGAGCCGAGCGTGGCCGAACATACGAGCCATCCGGGCCAGCCCGACCCGAACTAGACGTTCCCGGGCAGGCGCGAGTCCACTGTTCGAGACCTCAGTCACATATCTCGAAGACCCTTCCGAGAACCCTTGTGGAGGAAGGCGAGGAGACAGGGCCGTCGGCGGTCGCGTCGCGGACCCCGCCACATTCTGCGGGCTCAGCCCTCAGCTTGGCGGCCAAACGATCTTTCGACCTGAAGTCCGATCCGACCGCGCAAGACGGGGTTGACGGGATGTAGAACCCGAGCACATGATGGCAGTCATTCGCTGACATGGTCGGGCAGCAGGAGACGCCGCGAAATGGCATCGAACCCTCGGGCAAGACGCTCGGTCTGAGACACGAAGGAGACAGGCATGAAGCGAGCGCTAGCCGCGCTCCTCTCGGCAACGTTGCTCTCCGGCGTGATGGCGGTTCCCGCCACCGCTGGGCCGGTCGTGTGCGACCAGAAGGCCATGAGAACGATCCTGAACCTTGGTTATGGGGTGTTTGGGACTCCGTATGTGAGGTGCACGTTCCGGTTGTTCGCCCCAGCCGGGAGGCAGGCGGCGGTCCTTTCGACCCCTGCCTGGACCGAGGCCGAGTACTTCCATGGGGGCAACTTCATAGAGGTCCTTCCCGAAACCATCGCGGAGAACGGCTGGCGGCTCGCCGATATCAAGAACTACTACGCGCAGATCGAGCAACACTTGTTCTGGGGCGATGCGAACCGACCCGCCTCGCAAGTGGAGCTAACCCTGAGGCGGGGACCGATCAGCGAAGTGACCGAAGTGCAATCCATAGAGTGGGGGTTGCCAGCCGGAACCTTCCTCCAGGAGACCTACTTCGACGTCCCGCCTCAGGCGCCGAGCACATACGAGTGGCGGTATACGTACGATGACGCGATCGTGTTCGGCTTTCGATCGACAGTGAGCCACGTCACCATCAATCCGGCTTAGCCGAAAGGAGCAGACAACCCACGTGTCCCGGCCCGGGACCATAGATGCTTGACGGTGCTTCGAGGACCTTGATCGTGGACGCTGAGCCCCTCGCGAGTGACGAACGGAACGTCGTCCCAGTCCGTTCACTTCCACCTCGGTCATGTCGGGATCCCTCCTCGGTGCCTCGATCCTGCCCTGTTCCGTTGGCCTGTTGCGCTGAAGCCGTGACGACCGTCGATGACCTCACTCTCGAGCAGCTCACGCACCGCCTCGTCGAACTGGGCGAGCCGGCCTTCCGCGCCTGGCAGGTGTGGACGTAGCTGTGGAAGCGCGCGGCGACCTACGAACAGATGTCCGACATCATTCGGTCCGCCACTCCGACGGGTTGGACGCTCGACGCGTTCTGCCTCGCGTCCCAGAACTCGGGAAGATGTGCTGATCGAGGACTTCATCACCGCGCTGCCTCATGGCGGGCCGGACCCATCCGGGCTAGTCTGCTCGCGGTGGACACCGATTGGGAGATCGTCGAGTCCGGTCCGGCTGGCGCGGAGCAGACCGTCTTGCTGCTTCCCGGCGGGATGTGCAGCGCACGTTCCTACGCCGAAGTGATGGCCGAGCCCACACTGGCAGGTACTCGGATGCTCGCCGTCACGCTGCCCGGGCAGGCCGGCGCACCGCCGCCGGAGGACTTCAGCACCGAGGCCCTCGCGCGGATCACGGCCGAGTTCGCGAAGAGCGCCGGGGTCGACGTGGTCGTCGGTTTCAGCATGGGCGCGATGGTGGCCTTCGAGATGGTGGTCTCAGGCGCGTTCGCCGGTCCCGTCGTGCTGCTGGGGGCCAGCCTGTCCGCCCCGGACGAGCCCCGCTTCTTTCGAGCCATCATCCGACTCGGGTCGATCCTGGGGACGCTGCCGTGTGCGGTCCTCAAGAAAGGTGCCGCGACCATCCCGAAGCATGCAGCGGTACCGCCCGAGCGTCAGGCGGAGCTGCAGGCGGACTTCGCACGGAACAACACCCGCGACATGCGCAATGGATTGCAGGCGTACCTGCGTTGGTTACATCGCGACGACGATCCCGCGCGGCGACTCTGCGAGACGGACGTACCCGCCTGGATCGTGCATGCCGAGAAGGGCGATGGCGCGCTGACGCCTGAGGAACGCACGACGCTCGAGGCGTGTGACACCGTTCGTCTCGTGACGATCCCGGGACACGTCTTTCTCCTCCCGAACGACGTGCCCGAGCGCGTCGCAGACGTGATCGTCCAAGCGCTCGCAGAGACCTGAGCGCGTACGGACCAGTCGTAGGTGTTGGGGCTGTTGGTCTGGGACCGCCTGTTCGTGCGTCTGCGGCGCCCGTCGGGCGCGCGCCGACGCCGTGATCCGCATCCGCGCGAGTCACCTGGTCATGTCGGGGTCCTTCTGCAAGAACTGGACCGCGCCCGTTCGGGCGGTCCGGCTAGGCTGGCGATCGTGCCGACCGTCTATGACCTCACCCTCGAGCAGCTCACGGACCGCCTCGTCGCACTGGGCGAGCCGGCCTTTCGCGCCAAACAGGTGTGGACGCAGCTGTGGAAGCGCGCGGCGACCTACGAACAGATGTCCGACGTCTCGCCGGGGCTCCGGGAGCGACTCGCGGCCGACCTGCCCCTCGGGGTCGAGGTCTTGGACGAGCGCACGTCCGATCGCGGCGCGACCCGCAAGGCGCTGCTCAAGCTTGGCGGCGCGCACGTCATCGAGACCGTGCTCATGGGATACCCCGATCGCGTCACGGTGTGCGTCTCCTCGCAAGCCGGTTGTGCGATGGGCTGCACGTTCTGTGCCACCGGTCAGATGGGGCTGCAGAACAACCTCACCGCAGGCGAGATCTCCGCGCAGGCGGTGTGGGCGCGCCGGGAGGCGGCCAAGCTGCCGGCGAAGACCCCCCAGCGGCTCACCAACCTCGTGTTCATGGGGATGGGCGAGCCGCTCGCAAACGAGCGCCACGTCTTCGGCTCGCTCGCGCAACTGATCGATGCGGACACGTTCGGCTTGGGTGCACGCCACATCACGGTTTCGACGGTCGGCATCGTGCCGGGCATCACCCGGTTGGCGCAGGCCTTCCCGCAGGTCGGACTTGCGGTGAGCTTCCACGCGGCGAGCGACGAGCTTCGCGATCAGCTGGTGCCGCCGAACACCCGCTATCCGCTCGCGAAACTGGAAGATGCGATGTCGGCGTGGCGTGGCGTCACGCATCGCCGTCCGTCGATCGAGTGGGCGATGATCGACAAGGTCAACGACACGACCGAGCAGGCCGAGCTGCTGGCCCCGATCGCGCGGCGGCTCGGCGCGCACATCAACCTGATCCCGCTGAACCCGACGCCGGGCTACCCGGTGGTCGGCTCGTCGTCGTCTCGGATCCGGCGGTTCGTGTCGGTGCTGGAGGGCCACGGGGCGAACGTCACCGTCCGGGATACGCGCGGCCGTTCGATCGACGCCGCCTGCGGTCAGCTCGCGCTTTCGGCGACGAGTTGACTCAACGGCGCTTTCGCGCCTCGACCTCGGCCAGGCGCGCCTTCACGATCCTGTGCACGAGCCCGACCGGGAGGCGTTCGGAGTAACGGAAGCGGATCGTTCCCTTGCCGGTCGCCCGAGGTCCGAGCTCCTCGAGGTGATCCTCGATCACCTGTCCGCTCATCGGGAAGAGCGAGTAGTGCTGCTTGAACGCGGCGTAGCACACGAGCCCGCGCCCATCCTGTTTGAACGCCGCCATCGAATAGCTGATTCCCTCGGTCGCATCGGGCGCTGCGGAGCGGATCGCGGTCCGCAGCTTGTGCAGCGCAGCGCGCTGCTCCTCGGACTGCCACGACAGATACTGTTCGACGCTTTCGGGCTTGCGCATGGCCTCACTCGTCTTCTTCAGGCGGCGGCTCGGCCTTCCGCCGATCCATGAACGCGATGAGCTCGGCGTCGACGTCGGGATCGATCCCCGGGTCCTC
>JANMPG010000273.1:0-3921 GCA_031369745.1 Actinomycetes bacterium | reverse complement strand
TCAACGCGTACGCGCCGATCGACGTCCTCGTGCTGTCACCCGAGGTTAAAGAACCTGACGCACTCGGTCTCGCCGAGTTCGTCGGGCGCGCATCTCCGGGGACCGCGATCGTGTTGGTTCGCGACCACACGTGGAACGGGCTGCTGCCCGCGGCCATGCGTGCAGGCATCCGCGACGTGGTCGACATGACGCAAGGAACCGACGAACTGCGTGAGGCCGTGGAGCGTGCGGTGTCCTGGGCCGGGAACCTACGGTCGGCGACCATCGGCGCTCAGACCGACGCCGGTCGGGTTCGCCGAGGCCATATCATCTCGTGCTTCTCGTCCAAGGGCGGTTCTGGAAAAACCTTCTTGACGACCAACCTCGCGACGGCGATCGCACAGGCCACCGGCCAGGACACGGCGGTCGTGGACCTCGATGTCGACATGGGCGATGTGTTCACGTATTTCGGCCGTGAGCCCTCGGCGTCGATCCAAGACCTGATGGAGCTTGGCGAGGGAGCCGACAGCGATCAGATCCGGGGTGTCGGCGTCGAGGTTGCCCCGCACGTCTGGGCGTTCGGCTCACCGCCGGACCCTGCAGCTGAAGCGCCCGCCGGGGAGGCGATCGGCAAGTTCCTTCGTGCGATACGCAGCGAGTTCGACTACGTGGTGGTCGACGCGTCGGTCGACTATTCCGACTCCGCGCTGGTGTGCTTCGACCTGTCGGACATGATCTGTCTGGTGACGGCGCTCGATGTCGTCGGCGTCAAGCACCTGTCCAAGGCGCTCGACACCCTGCTGACGATCGGCTTGCCGCGCGAGCGCTTCCGCGTCGTGTTGAATCGCGCGGACTCCAAGGTTGGCCTGGACGCCTCTGATGTCGAGCGCGTCATGAAGATCAGGGTGGACGCGATGATCCCATCGAGCCGCCTGGTACCGACGTCGTTGAACAAGGGTCGTCCCGTGGTCATGGACGAGCCGCAGTCAGAGGTCTCGCAGTCGATCATGCAGCTGGCGATCCGGTTTTCGAACGCGGATGCTGATCAGCAAGCGGTCATGACCGCAGCAGCACCCCAGTCGGATCAGAGGAAGAAGAGTCTTTTCGGCCGCAAGGTCAAGAGCTAGCCCTCGAAGGAGGCCCACCCCATGTCGCTCGCAGATCGCCTAGCGAAAGCCCAACAGCGAGATCGTATCTCCGAGGTTCGCGCGCGTGTGCAGGAGCGGCTTGTCGAGTCCCTCGGCCCGCGCCTGTACGACGCAACGATGTCCGACACCGAGCTGGAAGGCTTGGTGCACCAGCGCCTGCGCGAGCTGCTCGATGAAGAAGAATCGACGCTGTCGGCCCAGGAGAAGCTCCTGATCGTTCGCCAGATCGGTGACAGCGTCCTCGGGCTCGGCCCGTTGGAGCCGTTCGTTCGGGACCCGGAAGTGACCGAGATCATGGTCAACAACTGGGACACGATCTACGTGGAGCGCGCCGGCAAGCTGTACTGGACCGGCACGAAGTTCCACGACGACCAACAGCTGCGCCGCACGATCGACAAGATCGTCGGCAAGGTTGGTCGTCGCGTCGACGAGTCGAGCCCGTATGTGGACGCGCGCTTGCCCGACGGTTCTCGAGTCAACGCGGTGATCCCGCCGCTCGCGATCGACGGCCCGGCGCTGACGATCCGTAAGTTCGCAGCCGATCCCTACCAGGCCGATGACCTGATCGAGTTCGGCACGATGACGTCACCGGTGGCGAAATTCCTGGAGGCGTGCGTCCGTGGTCGGATCAACATCATCGTGGCCGGCGGTACCGGCGCCGGCAAGACGACCACGCTCAACGTGGTGTCGTCGTTCATCCCCGACGACGAGCGGATCTTGACGATCGAGGACGCCGCCGAGCTCAAGCTGCAGCAGCCGCACGTGGTGCGGCTCGAGTCGCGCCCGCCCAACATCGAGGGCAAGGGCCAGGTCTCGATCCGTGACCTGGTTCGAAACGCCTTGCGTATGCGACCCGACCGCATCGTCATCGGTGAGGTTCGTGGCGCCGAGGCGCTCGACATGCTCCAGGCGATGAACACCGGTCACGACGGGTCTGTGAGCACGATCCACTGCAACAGCCCGCGTGACGCGCTCAGCCGTTTGGAGACCATCACGATGATGGCGGGCATGGAGTTGTCGAACAAGGCGATCCGCGAGCAGATCGCCTCAGCCGTGCAGTTGATCATCTACCAACAGCGCCTCAAGGACGGTACGCGTCGCCTCACACACGTGACAGAGGTCGCGGGCATGGAGGGCGAAGTGATCACCCTGCAGGACATCTTCCTGTTCGACTTCTCGGCGGGGATCGACGAGGAAGGCCGCTTCAAGGGTCGTTTGAAGTCGACGGGTCTGCGGCCGAAGTTCCTCGACAAGCTGGCCGAGCGTGGCGTCTACGTCGAGCCGGAACTGTTCGCGTTGGAGGCGAAGGGAGCCTGATGCTGGCGCTCACCGTCGAACCCATGCAGATCGTCGTCGGCGCACTCGTCGGCGTGGTTGCGTTCCTGCTGGTGTGGTTCCTGCTGGGTTCCGCCGCCCGCACGAAGCAGGACCGCGAACGTGAAGCCCGCATGCGCGCGGTGATCCAGCCGGGGCAACAGCCCACTGCCCCCGGCGCCGCTGCGACCCAGACCGGCGGGTGGATCCCATCCAACGTCACGAAGTTCGGCACGCGCTTCGCCGAGTCGCGCGGGTTCAGCGATCGTCTCGACGCGGAGCTGGAGGCGGCGGGCGTGTCGCTCCGCTCCGGTGAGTTCGTCGTGGCATCGACCATCGCGGCGTTGGTCTTCGGCGTGTTGGGCGCAGCATTGCTGCGCAGCTCGCTTCTGGCGCTCGTGGTGGCGGGTGTCGGTGGCGCGTTCCCGACCATCCTGTTGCGGCGGGCACTGGGCAAGCGGGCGGACAAGCTCCGCGAGCAGTTGCCCGACGTCCTGACGATCATGGCGTCCTCGCTTCGAGCGGGCCACAGCTTCCTGCAGTCCCTCGACACAGTGGCGAAGGAGATCGCACATCCGGCCGCGGCCGAGTTCCAGCGTGTCGTCGCCGAGGTCCGCCTCGGCCGGCCTGTGGAGGACGCCCTCGAGGCGCTTGCCGAACGGGTCGGCAGCGCCGACTTCAAGTGGGCGGTGCTCGCGGTGAACATCCAGCGTGAGGTCGGCGGAAACCTCGCCGAGATCCTCGACACCGTCGCGGACACACTTCGGGAACGCGCGATGCTTCGGCGTCAGATCAAGGTGCTGACCGCGGAAGGCGTGCTCTCGGCATGGGTGCTCGGTTTGTTGCCCTTCGCGATCGGGCTGTACATGTTCGCTGTCAACCCCGACTACATCGGTCTGCTCGTTGAATCCGTGTACGGCATCGTGATGCTGATCGTGGCGGGGCTGCTCATGGTCGCCGGGGTCCTTTGGATGAGGAAGATCGTGAATATCGATGTCTGAGATCTGGCTGTTCTTGTCGGTAGCGTCGCTTTTCCTCGCGATCGTCCTGATCGGCGTCTTCATCGATCAGACGCGCTCTGAGAAGAACCGAGCGGTGCGGCTGTTGGAGACGCAGGTCACTGGCGCCGGTGGGGTCGCCGCGCAGACCCCGAACCTGCGTGAAGAGGAGCTCGATCAGAACTTTGGCTCGCGCATCCTGGTGCCGGTCGTTGCCCGAGCCGGCAGGATGGCTCGACGGGTGACCCCGCTCGACGCACGAGAACGGATCACCACCAAGCTGATGCTGGCGGGCAGCCCCGCCGGCTGGGACGCCGAACGGATCCTGGCATTCAAGATCATCGGTGCCGTCGCGGGGTTCGTCGGCGCGCTCGTGCTGCTCCAGCTGCTCTCGTTCTCGCCGTTCATCCAGATCGTGATCATCGCGCTGCTGACGTTCGTCGGGTTCATCGTTCCCGACTCGATCCTGAACAGCCGGGTCG
>JANMPG010000271.1:0-17238 GCA_031369745.1 Actinomycetes bacterium | reverse complement strand
CTTGTCCTTCATGGTCAGGTTCTGTGTGTGAGGCGCGGGTTGCCCGGGCGCCGGCAGCGCGGGCTTGTCGGCCACGGCGAATCGGGTCGTCAGGTCGATCGGCTCGGTCCCAGCCGTGAAGGACAGTTGCGCCTGCCACACCCCGGCCGAAGGGAACGTCACGTCGTCGAGCTGGTACACCCCCCGGGCCTGTGACGGGGGGGTGAGCCCCACGATCGCCACCGAGGGCGTGCCGGGGGCTGGCACGTAGTGAGCCTGGCCGGAGATCGGGTCGCCGCCGCCGTCGGCGACCAATGCGATCGGGATGCTTCCTCCGGTCAGCAGCTCGGTGCCCTGATCGGTCGTGCCGAACACGCCCACCTGCACCCGCTGCGGGGTGCCGGTGTACAGATCCGAGGAAGCGACCTGCATGGCGAAGTTCGTGCTCGCGGCGCCAGGGGAGCCGCCCGTCGTGGACGTCTCGCCCGAGGAACAGGCGGCCGCCACGAGGCCGAGCAGCGCCACCGCGATCAGGGCTCGTCGCATCCGTCTATGTTCTCGCATCGGGCCAGGAACGCCCGGAGGGCTCAGATCGCGCCCTCGAGGCGAAGCAGGGTCGCGCGCCGATCGTCCGCGCCCCCGTAGGAGCCGAGCCCCGGGCCGGACGTGACCACCCGGTGGCACGGCACGAACAGCTCCATCGGGCAATGCGCCAAGATCGTGCCCGCCGCCCGTGCGGCGCCGGGTCGTTGGGCGGCGGCCGCGACATCGCCGTAGGTCCACAGGTGCCCGTACGGGATCCGGCGGGTGACCTGGAGCACAGCGCGCGCGAACGGCGTGCGAACGAGGACGAGGTCGACGGGTGTGACGAACGCGCGAAGACGCTTGTCGAAGTAGCGTTCCAGCTCATCGAAGGCCGTTCGCAGGGTCGTGTCCCGCGGCTCGTGGTGCGCCGACGCGGTGAGTCGTCGGCTCAGGTCCTGCGCCAACTCCTCGACGTTGCCCGTCGTCGTGGCGACGACGCCGCGTGGCGAGGCCACGAGTCCTATCGAACCGATCGGCGTAGACACCGTCGCATAGACCAGCGTCAGATCGGGGGCCATGGGAACGGCCTCTCACCTGGGTCCGGCTCGGGGAACCGCCCGGCTGTGAGCAGCCGCTCGATCCGTGATCGCACCGCGTCGACCTCATCAAGATCCAGCGATCTCGCGAGTGTCGTGGCGAGGTCGCCGCCGGTCGCGAGGTCCTCGCACACCCGCGCTAGGTCGATCGCCGCATCGGGCGGGATCGGCTCATCGATGAAGGTCCAGATCACCGTGCGAAGCTTCGGCTCGACGGCGAAGCAGACGCCGTGGTCGATCATCCAGACCTCGCCGGCCGCGTCCAACAGACAGTGCCCACCCTTGCGGTCGGCGTTATTGGCGGCGATATCGAACAGCGCGACGAGCCGGAACGTCTCGGCGCGCTCGACCTCCATCGTGAAGAAGTGCTGCTGCGGGTCGAACTCGATGAACACCTGCAGGGAACCCGGGCCGTAGGGGCCGTCGCGAAGGATCGTCGGTGGGATCCGTGGCCATCCGAGCGCGCGCGCCAGCTCGAAGGCGGCCACCTCTCGGCGGTGCAGCGTGCCGTCGGGGAAGTCCCACAGGGGCGCTTCGCCGCGCATCGGCTTGTACACCGCGATACACGACTCCTGCGCTGTGTGGCATCGCACGAGCAAGGCGGCGTTCGAGGAGTTCGGCAGGGCCCCGAGTACCTCGAGCTCCCCGTCGATGAGCGGGCGCGGGATGCTCACGCCCGAGGCGTGCGATGCCCGTTGGTGGCCGGGCATACGTGACCCTCCGCGTCGATCGGGTTGCCGCAGAATTGGCACCGCGGTCGACCGCGGGCCACCACCGTGTCGCCGTGGCGCGCGAGACCGAGCATCTGTTCACGGCTCGCCCGCAAGGTGAGCGTCTCGGGCTCGCCGACGAGCTCGGACCTCGGATCGTCATCCTCGACCTCGGGCGCGAACTCCTCGATCTCGATCAAGAAGCCATCCTCATCCTCGTCGAACCCGATCGACAGGCGACCCGCCCGCCACCGCGGATCGACCGGCTCCTCGAGCGTCGCGTTCTCGTCGGGATCGACCAGCAGGGTTTCCTGCGTGATGTTCGCCAGCAACTCCAGGACGGAGCGCGAAAGGAGTTCGACCTGCTCTTTCTCGACGATGACCGTGACGAGCTGCTCGCCGGCGCGAGCTTGCAGGTAGAAGGTGCGCACGCCCGGCTCGCCGATGGCGTCGGCGGCGATGCGATCGACCGGGCCCAGATCCATGGCGGCTATCCTCGCACCTTCGGCCCGTTCGTCACGCTGCTGCCCGTCTCCCAGGGTGCGAGCGGCGCGTCGCGGAACCGACCGAGACCGCCCGTGTCGTTCATCAAGACCACGTGGGGGCGCGGCCCGCCGAGCTCCAGCACCGAGACGGCCGCGGTGTCGATCACGATGCGCTGGAACTCGTCGAGCGGCGTCGCGGCGTAGTGCGCGAGCGCGACGCGTGCGATGTCGCCGTGGGTCGCGACCACGACCCGGCCGGATCGGTGTCGGCGCGCGATGCGTTCCAGACCGGCGACCACGCGAGCTTGCGCGTCGGTGAACGCCTCGCCGTCCGGGAACGCGAACGCGCTCGGCGTGACCTGCACGGTTCGCCAGGCCGTGCGCCGCCGCAGCTGCCCGAGCGTCCGGCCGGTCCATCCGCCCGCGTCCATCTCGATCAGCGCCTCGTCGGTTCGCACCGACAGCCGTCTCGCCGCTGCAAGCGGTTCCACCGTTTGGACGCACCGTTCCAGCGGGCTGGAGTAGATCGCGGTGAGCCGCACGTCGTGGAAGCGCTCAACGAGCTCTTCCGCCTGCGCCTGGCCGCGGTGATCCAGTGAGATACCCGGGGTTCGCCCGTACAAGATCCGCCCGGTCTGGGCGGTCAAGCCATGCCGAACGAGAAACAAGGTCGCCATCGAGGGCACAGCCTACGGGGTGTCGACGCCGACGTTGGCCGTCGGCAGCGTGACCTCGAACGTCGAGCCGCGTCCCAGTTCGCTCGTCACAGAGACCTCGCCACCGTGGTTTTCGCAGACATGCTTGACGATCGCCAGGCCCAAGCCGGTGCCGCCCGTGGCTCGCGACCGCGCCTGATCCACGCGGTAGAAGCGCTCGAAGATGCGCGGCACGTCCCGTTGTGGGATCCCGACGCCCGAGTCGCTCACGCGAAGCGAGACGGCGTCGGGGTGCGCGCGCACCTCGACGTCGACCCGCCCGCCGGGCTGCGTGTAGTGGATCGCGTTGTCCACCAGATTGCCCACGAGCAACCCGAGATCTCGCGTCGAGCCCGGGATCATCGGCACGCCATCGGTCGCGAGGGTGAGTTCGACGTCGGCGGTGGTCGCGTCGCCGCGGCGCCGTTCGACGACCTCGGCTGCGACCGCGTCGAGCGCGACCAGGGCGTCACGGTCGCTGCCCGCCTCGAGCCGGGAGAGGTCTAGCAGGTCCGACACGATGCGTGACAGGCGATCTGCGTCGCGCTCGAGCTGCTCGGTGAATCGACGCGCCGCCACCGGGTCATCGATCGCGCCGTCGTGCAGCGTCTCGGCGGTCGCGCGGATCGACGCGACGGGTGTCTTCAGCTCGTGTGATGCGTTCGCGACGAAGTCGCGACGCACCGCGTCGAGCCGGCGGGCCTCGGTCACGTCACGGACCACCAGGAGCACACTTCCATCGGTGCCCACCGGCTGGGCGGTCGCGCGGAGCCATCGCGTCGGCGCGCCGGTCTCAACATCGGCTCGAACGATCGTGCCGGCGTAGCCGGCCCGGCGCACCGCGTCGCGTAAGGCGGTCGGTAGCAGGAGCGCCACCTTGCCCGGCGCGTCGTCGCCGAGGTGGCGGGCGAGCGCTTCGTTGGCGAAGACCCGATCGCCACCACGATCGAACAGCAGCACACCCTCTTCCATCGACGCCAGGATCAGTCCGCGGACCTCGAGCTCGCCTGCGCTGCTTCGGGACTGCTCGGCGAGCGCTGTTGCCGCGATGTCGGCGGCGTGTCGGTGCGTGGTGGCCGTGCGTCTGGCCCGCATCACCAAGACGATCGCTCCCGCGACCACGGCCACGATGACGAGAGCGATCACGACGGTCTGCATCTCGTTCGAGTCTACGGCGCCCGCTGGGCGTGCCCGCGGGGTGGCCCGACCGCGTGTTCACGCAGCGTTCATCTGGCTGCCGTGGGCCTGCCACCTCCACTCGCGATGCTGCAGGTGATGGAAGCACAGTCGGTAGGACATCGGACCGCAAGTGGTCCAACGAGCAGGAGGATGAGGATGCGCAAGATCCGTCCGGCGACATGGATCGCCGGTGTTGCGGTAATCGCGATCGTTGCCGCTGGGTGCTCTGCCAAGAGCGACTCGCCCAGCACCGGCGCGTCATCGGGTGCGGCGTTGTCGGGGACGGTGTCTATCTCTGGGTCATCGACCGTGCTGCCGATCTCGAACCTGGTTCTCGAGCGGTTCTCCGGAGCCAACCCCGCAGCTCAGGTGTCGGTCGACGGGCCCGGGACCGGCGACGGTTTCGTGCTGTTCTGCGAGGGAACGACCGATATCAACGACGCATCTCGCCAGATCGAGCCGCAAGAGGCCAAGGCGTGCAAGCAGGCTGGTGTCAACTACGTCGAGCTGGAGGTCGGTCTGGACGGCATCACCGTCATGACCAACCCCGCCAACAGCGCGGTGACGTGTCTGAAGACCGGCGATCTGTACGCGCTGTTCGGTCCCGAGTCCGATGGCTTCACCTCGTGGGCGGATGCCAACGCCCTCGCGCAGGCGTCAGGAGGCAATGCAGGACTCCCCGACGTCCCGCTGTCGATCGTCGCCCCCGGGGAGGAGTCGGGGACCTATGACTCCTTCATCTCGCTCGCGGGCATCGAGTCGACCGCGCTGTCCAACGGTGTCGCCGCGGACACGGCGGCGTCGCTTCGTCCCGACTACCAGTCCAGCCCGGACGATTCCGTGATCATCCAAGGGATCGAAGGGTCGGACTCCGCGCTTGGGTTCGTCGGGTTCGCTTATGCCGATCAGCAGGGCGACCGAGTGAGCAAGCTGGCGATCGATGCGGGTGCCGGATGCGTCGCCCCGACATCAGAGACGATCGGCGACGGGTCCTACCCACTCTCGCGCAGCCTGTACCTGTACGTGAACACCGACAAGGCCGCCGCGAACCCCACGCTGGCGGCGTTCGTCGACTACTACCTCTCCGACGCGGGCGCGGCCGCGGTCACCGAAGCCGACTACGTCTCGATCCCCGCGAACCGGCTGGACGCAACGCGCCAGGCCTGGTCACAGTCCGGGGGCGCATGAGTCGTTCGACGACAGATCGGGCACGGTGATGGCGAGTGCCATACCGATGCTGACGGCGGCCGACCTCCGAGGGGGGTCGGCTCGCCGGCGTCGTGAGGCGACGATCCGCCGCCTCTTCGCGGCCGCTGCGGCGGTGTCCGTGGTCATCAGCGCCGTCATCGTGCTGGCGCTAATCGGCAAAGCGGTCGACTTCCTGCGGCAGATCGACCCGTCGTGGCTCGTGGCGGACGGGTGGTTCCCCCGGCGTAACCAGTTTTCGATCCCCACGCTGTTCGCCGCGTCGGTGATCGTGGCGGGTATCGCGATGGCGATCGCCGCGCCGCTCGGACTTGCATCGGCGATCTACCTGTCCGAATACGCCAGTCCTCGCGCCCGACGCATGTTGAAGCCGATCGTCGAGCTGCTCGCCGGGATCCCGAGCATCGTGGTGGGCTTCTTCGCGCTCACGATCGTCAGCCCCGACATCGTGCAGCGATTCTTCGGCTCCGCAACGTTCTTCAACATGATGGCTGCCGGTATCGGCGTCGGGATCTTGTCGGTTCCGCTGGTTGCAACGATCGCGGAAGACGCGCTGCGTGCCGTGCCTCGATCGCTTCGCGAGGGGGCGTACGGGCTCGGCGCACGACGCCGCACCACCAGCCTGCGGGTGGTCGTGCCCGCTGCGACCTCGGGCATCGCGGCCGCGCTCATCCTCGGTGTCTCGCGAGCGATCGGCGAAACGATGGTGGTGCTGATCGTGGCCGGGGGCACCGGTGGTTCGGCGTTCACGGTGGATCCCCTCGGGCCCGGGCAGACCGCGACGGGGGCGATGGCCGCGCTCGCGATCGGCAGCGATCAGGTCAAGGGTGCCGGCCCCGCCTTCGCGTCGCTGTTCTTCGTCGGTCTGCTCCTTTTTTGCGTGACGTTCGCGCTGAACCTCGCGAGCGAACGGTTCGTGCGGCGCGCTCGGAGGCACGGCTGATGGGCGCGGTGCTCGCAGGGGAGACCTCCAGCGCGGTGAGCGCGGGTTTGCGGGGGCGACGTCGAGATGTCGCAGGCGGCTTGTTCGCCGCTGCCCTGCTCGGCGCCTTGCTGCTGTCGCTGCTGATCTTGCTGGCGCTACTGTGGGACGTAGTGCGTACGGGGCTACCGGTCCTGACCGATCGCGGCGCAGACTTCCTGACGGCAGGCCCGTCGGCCTCGCCCGCGTCTGCGGGGATCGGGGCGGCCCTCATCGGCTCGTTCATCATGGTGGGTATCGTCGCCCTGGTGGCCTTCCCGTTCGGCGTGGGGGCGGCGGTCTACCTCGAGGAGTACGCCCGCGACACTCGTGTCACGCGCTTCATCTCCACGAACGTGCGCAACCTCGCCGGGGTGCCCTCGATCGTGTACGGGATCTTGGGGCTCGTGATCTTCGTCGGCGTGTTGAATCGCATCGTCGACATCCATGACACGGGCAGCCTGCTTTCGGGAGGCCTCACGCTGTCGGCGCTCGTCCTGCCGATCGTGATCATCACGACGTCGGAGGCGCTTCGAGCCGTGCCGCGTTCGCTTCGCGAGGCCGCGTTCGGGGTCGGGGCAACCCGGTGGGAAGTGATCCGGCACCACGTCTTGCCGGCCGCGGCCCCCGGGATCGTGACGGGAACGGTGTTGTCGCTCGCTCGCGCGTTCGGGGAGACGGCCCCGCTGCTGCTGGTCGGGGCGGTCACGGGTTTCTTCTCAGTTGGTGACGCGGGCGCGCTCGATCGATTGTTGCGATCGCCGTACTCGGCGCTGCCGGTGCAGATCCTCGCTTGGACCAGGCTGCCGAACGAGGCGTTCACGGCGCTCGCGGCGGCGGCTATCGTTGTGATGATGGCGATCCTGCTGGTGGTCAACGGTATGGCTCTGTGGCTCCGCAACCGATACGAGCGGGCATGGTGAACGAGATGGAAGCGACGGAAACGGCCTCGCATCCGGTCGCGGAACGAAGCGACGAGTCCCCGCTGGTGTTGGACGTGCGCGGTCTGTCGGTGTGGTACGGGCGGGATCGTGCCGTGCGAGATGTGGCGCTGCCGATCGAGCGCAACCGCATCACTGCGCTCATCGGTCCCTCGGGTTGCGGCAAGACGACGGTCCTTCGTTGCCTGAACCGTATGAACGATCTGATCGAGAGCGCCCGGGTCGAGGGGTCGATCCGCTACCACGGCGTCGATCTGTACGACCCGCAGGTGGACCCGGTCGAGGTACGCCGGCGCATCGGCATGGTGTTCCAAAAGCCCAATCCGTTCCCGAAGTCGATCTATGACAACGTGACGTTCGGCCCGAAAGTTGCGGGGTTCCGCGGCGACCTCGACGAGTTGGTCGAACAGACCCTGCAGCGCGCGGCCCTGTGGGATGAGGTCAAGGACAAGTTGTCGGCCTCTGCGATGGCGCTGTCCGGGGGGCAGCAACAGCGGCTGTGCATCGCGCGGGCGATCGCCACCAAGCCCGACGTCATCTTGATGGACGAGCCGTGCTCGGCGCTCGACCCGATCGCGACCGCCAAGATCGAGGACCTGATGCAGGAGCTTCGTTCGGAGTACACGATCGTGATCGTGACGCACAACATGCAGCAGGCCGCCCGCGTGTCGGGACGCACGGCGTTCTTCACGGTCGAGGTGGATGGCGACGGCTCCCGAACGGGAACGGTCGTGGAGTTCGGTCGCACCGAGTCCATCTTCACGAAGCCGACGGATCCGCGGACCGAGGCCTACATCACGGGGAGGTTCGGATGATGCGCACCAGGTTCCACGACCGGCTGGAACGCACCGAGCACGATCTGCTCCGGCTGGGCGAACTTGCGGCAGCGGCGGTGCAGGCGGGCGTGACGGCGTTCGTCGAGCGCGACGACGCTGCCGCCCAGCGGGTGATCGATGACGACGACGTGATCGATCGGCTGTACCTCGACCTGGACCACGGCACGCTGTCGCTCGTCGCGCTGCAGGCGCCGGTCGCGGCCGATCTGCGGCTGGTCTCCGCGATCCTGCACAGTTGCCTCCACCTGGAGCGGATCGGTGACCAGGCCGTCAACATCGCGAAGATCCACCTGCGAACCCGAGCATTGCCGGCCGCGCCCGCGATGCTCGCGCAGGTCGCGGAGATGGGCGATCTGTGCGTGCAGATGATCCGGATCGCGATGGAGGCGTTCGCACAGCGCGACGTGGATCGCGCCGAGCAGTTGCAGGTCCTGGACGACCCGGTCGACCGGCTGAATCGCGCCACGCACTTGGAGGCGCTCAAACTCGCGGGCGACCCGCAGGCCCTCGATTGGGGCATGCACGCCAACCTCGCGGCCCGAGCGTTGGAGCGGGTGGGCGACCAAGCGGTCGACATCGGGGAACAGGTTGCCTACCTCGTGACGGGGGATTTCCGCGAGTTCACTGACGCCTCGCATAAAGTCGACCCATAGATGTCGCAGCCACCGCCCAAGATCCTGCTCGTGGAAGACGAGGCCTCACTCGTCGAAACCGTGCGCTACGCGCTGGAGCGCGAGGGCTTCGAAGTGGATGTGGCGCTCGATGGGCAGGCCGCGCTGGAGCGTTTCGCCGCCGATGCTCCCGACCTCGTCATCCTCGATCTGATGCTTCCGGCGGTGTCGGGGTTGGATGTGTGCCGCCGGATCCGCGAGACCTCGACCGTGCCGATCGTGATGGTGACGGCGAAGGATTCGGAATCCGACAAGGTGGCCGGTCTCGAACTCGGCGCCGACGACTACGTGACCAAGCCCTTCTCGGTACGCGAGCTGGTCTCTCGTGTCCGGGCGCACCTTCGCCGTGTGCAGATGTCGACGCCGGCGCCGCAAGGTGCAGTGCTCACGGGCGGGCCCGTCCGCATGGACGTCGAGCGCCACGAGGTCATGGTGCGTGACCAGGCGGTTTCGTTCCCACCGAAGGAATTCGACTTGCTCGAGTCCTTCTTGCGCAGCCCAGGGCGCCTGCTGACGCGCGAGCTGCTGATCCAGCGCATCTGGGGCGATGACTACGTGGGCGATACCAAGACGCTCGACGTGCACGTCAAGCGGGTGCGCCAGAAGATCGAGAGCGACCCCCATGAGCCGGAGTTCCTGCTGACCGTGCGCGGGCTCGGGTACAAGTTCGCCGGCTAGAACTCGGGCGTTAGGCCGATGGCGTGGCGCTCATTTCACCGGTATCCTCCCCCGGGCCCCGGCGCCCAGGGAGAGGGGAAACGTGCCGTTCCAGGTTATCCCGCGCGAGCTGATCTTCTATGACTTGCTGGAAGCGGCCGCGAACAATGTTGCCGAGGGCGCAGGTGAACTGCTTGCCCTCGTCGACGATCTGCCCCACGTTGTGGAGCATGCGGCGCGGATCCGTGCACTCGAGAGCGCCGGTGACGACCTCACCCACGAGATCATCTCCACGCTGAACCAAACCTTCGTCGTGCCGATCGACCGCCACGACATCCTGCATCTCGCTTCGGCACTCGACGACGTCTTGGACTTCCAAGAAGGCATCGCGGATCTTTTGGAGCTCTTGCCGATCGATGAGGTCTTTCCCCGCTTCCGCACCCTGGTCGAGGTGCTCGCGCGAACGTGTGGCGCGGTCGTTCGAACGGTCGGCGATCTGCAGGTGCTCCGCGCCTTGCCACCCGATATCGCGGCCATCAAGCGCGCAGAACGCGAAGGGGATTTCATCTACCGGCGCGCGATCGCCGACCTGTATTCCGGGGACTATCGCCCGCTCGAGGTCTTGATGTGGAAGGACCTGCTACACCAGGTCGAGTCGGCGATCGACCGCTGTGAAGACGTCGCGAACCAGATCGAGTCGGTGGTGGCCAAGTTCCGATGAGTTTCGTCGTCGTCGCCATCATCACGGTCGCGTTGCTGTTCGACTACATCAACGGGTTCCACGACGCGGCGAACTCCATCGCCACGGTCGTGTCGACCCGTGTCCTGACGCCCAAGCAGGCGGTGGCGTGGGCGGCGTTCTTCAACTTCGCCGCCTTCATCTTCTTCGGCACCAAAGTGGCGGAAACCATCGCCAAGGTCGCGAATCCGGGAACGTTCGACAACGCCTCGATCTTTGCGGCCCTGATCGGCGCCATCTTGTGGGACCTGATCACCTGGTGGCTCGGACTGCCGACGTCCTCCTCGCACGCGCTGGTCGGCGGTCTCGCGGGCGCCGCGGTCGCGTCGGTGGGCTGGGGCGCACTCGTGGCGTCTGAGTATCAGAAGATCTTCGTGTTCATCGTGATCGCCCCCGTGATGGGGTTCCTGCTGTCGTTCACCTTCATGGCGATCGTGCTGTGGACCTTCCACCGGTACCGCAAGGTCGACAAGCTGAACCGCGGGTTCCGCCGGGGGCAGCTGTTCTCGGCCGCCGCCTTCAGCCTGGGACACGGAGGGAACGATGCGCAAAAGACGATGGGCGTGATCCTCACCGTGCTGATCGCCAACGGTGTCTTGGCGCAAGACGCCGCGGTGCCGTTGTGGGTGGTGTTGTCCGCGCACCTCGCGATCGGTCTCGGCACGCTGTTCGGGGGGTGGCGGATCGTGCATACGATGGGTTCCAAGATCACGAAGCTGCAGCCGGTCGGGGGCATGGCGTCGGAATCGGCCGCAGCCATTGCCCTGGGACTTGCGACCTTCGCCGGTGTTCCGGTGTCGACCACCCACACGATCTCGGGGGCGATCATCGGGGTGGGAACGACCTCGCGGCTGTCGGCCGTGCGCTGGGGCGTGGCGGGTCGCGTGATGTGGGCGTGGTTGCTCACGATCCCGGGCGCGTTCGTGATGGCGTACGTTGTGTACCTGCCGTTCAAGGCATTCCTATGAGACTCGCGCGACGGACCTGGTTCTTCTTGGTGATCGTTGCCGCGATGCTGCTGTTGTACGAGCCGACGCCGGCCCAGTACCGCTGGGTCAACCTGGCGCTGGCCGGCCTCGCGCTGTTCTGGTTCGTTCTGTACGCGATCGAAGACTTCGGCAACAGCCGTCGCGAGCGGCGGCGCATGGGAGGTACCCGACGATGAAACTGAAGATCTCGAACCGATCCAACGTGTTCTTCGAGCTGTTCTCCGCGGGTGCGGAGAACATGCGGGTGGCGGCTGAGTTGCTGCTTGACATGGTGTCGGACTTCAACGACATCGAGCTCAAGGCGCGACGGATCCAAGAGCGGGAGCACGACGGCGACACGATCACCCACGAGGTGATCCAGCATCTGAACACGACGTTCATCACGCCGATGGATCGCGAGGATATCTACGCGCTCGCCACGGCGCTGGACGACGTGGTCGACGCGATCGAGGCTGCGGGCGACCTGTTCGTGCTGCACAACATCGAGGAACCGCGTCCCTCCATGTTCCAGCAGGCCGACGTGCTGGTGCGCGCGGCCCGTCAAACCGAGGAGGCCATCAAGTCCCTCGAATCGCTGGATCGGGGGGTCCTCGAGCCCTATTGGATCGAGATCAACTCCCTCGAGAACGAGGGCGATCGCCTCTACCGGCGTTCGATCGCGGACATGTTCGGCGGCGACCACAAGGCGATGGACGTCCTTCGCTGGAAGGACGTGTCCGAGACCCTCGAAGAGGCGCTCGACGGGCTCGAGAACGTCGCGAACATCGTCGAAGCGGTCGTGCTGAAGCACGCGTAAGGACTTTCGAGCCGCGATGATCGAGGTTCGTGTCTACGCCGAGGGAGCGCGCCGCGACGAGGGCGGCGACCTGGATCGCGCGCGGGACATCCTGGCGTCGGAGGATGCCTTCGTCTGGCTCGATGTGATCGACCCGATCGACGCCGACCTCGCGTCGATCGGTGAGGTGCTCGGGCTGCACCCGCTCACGCTGGAGGATCTTCGTCACCGGAGCCAGCGGCCCAAGGTCGAGTTGTTCCAAGAGTATGCGTTCGTCGTGGTGCGTCCGATGCGTTTGCCCGACGGCGCGCTTGAGGAATCGGAGGTGCACGCGCTCGTCGGTCGTCGGTTCCTCGCCACCCTGCGCTTCGGCGAGGTGCCGTTCGACATCGACCAGATCGAGCGGCGCTGGTTGCGCCAACCCGAGTTGTTCAGTGCCTACCCGGGGGGCGCGGCGGTGTACTTCTTGCTCGACGAGATCGTCGACGGCTACCTGTCGGTGATCGAGGAGCTGGAGGACCGTGCCGACACCCTGGAGGACGACGTCACCGGCGACGGCCTGCCGCCGGCGGGGCCTACCTCGCAGGAACGGATCTTCCTGTTGAAGCGAGAGGTCGTGCGGCTTCGGCGGGTGGTGTCGCCGCTTCGGCAGGGGCTCGATCTGATCCAGGAGGAGCCCTGGCTCGCGGGCCCCGAGCTGCAGCCGTACTTCCGCGACGTGACCGAGCACGCGATCCGTGTGGCCGAGCTGTCGGACAACGTCCGGGAGATCTTGACGTCGCTGCTCGAGCTCCAGATCGCCAAAGAGGCGAACCGGCTCAACGACACCGTTCGTTCGCTGACGGCGTGGGCGGCGATCCTCGTGGTGCCGACCTTGATCGCGAGCGTCTACGGCATGAATTTCCGGGAGATGCCGGAACTGTCGTGGCACTTCGGGTACGGGTTCGCCCTGGCGCTGATGGCGGGAAGCTCCTTCGGGCTGTATCTGATGTTCAAGCGGCGGGGCTGGCTGTAGTCCCGTGTGCCGCGCGATCAAGGTTCTGTGCGTCGCACCCGATAGCGAGCAACTCCTCGCGCTGAAGCAGGCGACGGTCGCGGCCGACTGGGAGCTGAGCCCCGGCGCGACCGACCTGCGCGGCGCCTTGGATCAGATCGACGTCGATCGCCCGCACGTGCTCGTGGTGTTCGGCCCGTTCGAGGCCTTGGTCGCGCTGGTGGCCGATCGCTTCCCCGGCATGCGGATCGTGGCGGATCGCGATATGCCCGGCGCGAGCGAGGTCGTGGGATCGATGTCGGACATCCGGGCGGGGCTGCGTATGCAACCCCGCCCGGGTGGTCCGGTGACGTTGGGCTAGATCGAGTGGCGGCTCAGCCGCCCCACGGCGCCCAGCCGTGCTTTCGCACCATCCGCATGGTCACCATGATGTTGGCGCGACCGTTGTAGGCCGACCAATCGTCGAACCCGTAGGTGGAGGCCCGTCCGGGCCAGTACTTGCACAGGTGCTGGTAGATGCCTTTCGCGCAGCTCGAGCCGTTATAGGCGGTCGGGTCGAATCGCGATTCCCGGCGCGCCACGTACAGCGCCTTGTCCGGGTTGACGCCGAAGTGCTTCGCGGCGCATCGGATCAGATCCTTCACGTGCATGGTTCCCGTTCGCCAATCGATCGGACAGATCGTTGTGGATCTCGTCGTCGTCGTACGGCTCCCCTCGATCGGAGCAGCGGTTGCGTTCGCGATGGGGAAGACCGTGAGGATCGCGGTCAGGATGAGCGTCGCGACGAACGCGCGGCGCGGCCGGATCGCTTGCGTCATAAGCAGTTCACCCCCGCGGTGGACGGAGCTGGCAGCTGCGTCCGGTGGTCCCGCGCCCCGGCGAACCGTTCGCCGGCGTGCGGTGCCTCTCCACGGTCGGTCGTGGGTGCTCGCATCACCTCCTGGGTGCGTCGTCCAACGTGTGACCGACCCATCCGACGGGGCTACCCCGGCCACCCTTCAGCACACAGGCGCGCGCCATCCAGCCTTGGGAAGGCGGGAAGCACGCGAAGGTGCTGGGAAGGGGGGTCGGACGGGGAGGCGTCCGTCGGAAGGTAATGACCACCCTACCGAGGGTCCGGGCGATACGGCAACCTATCTATGACCGCGAGTCATATAGCTTGCTGCGAGCATGGTGGATATGCCGACGACGGGGAAACGGGTGCTGCTGGCCGCGCCTCGCGGCTACTGCGCGGGGGTCGAGCGCGCCGTCGAAGCGGTGGAACGCGCGCTCGTCAAGCACGGCGAACCGGTGTACGTGCGCAAGCAGATCGTGCACAACCTGCACGTCGTCCGCGACCTCGAAGCGATGGGCGCGGTCTTCGTCGATGAGATCGACGAGGTGCCCGAAGGCGCGGTCGCGGTCCTTTCGGCGCACGGCTCACCCCCGACGGTGTTCGATGAGGCGCGCGATCGCCGGCTCGAGTTGATCGACGCGACCTGTCCACTCGTCACCAAGGTGCACGTCGAGGCGCGACGCTTCGCCGAGGAGGACCGCACGATCGTGTTGATCGGCCATGCCGGCCACGAAGAGGTGGAGGGCACCAGCGGCCAGGCCCCCGAGCGCACCGTCCTGGTTCAAACCGAGGCCGAGGCCCGGGTGGTCGAGCTGCCGACCGATCGGCCACTGGCCTACCTCACCCAGACAACCCTGTCGGTCGATGAGACCGGCCAGATTGTGGCGATCTTGCAGGAGCGCTACCCCCACCTGCAGGGCCCGCCTCGCGAGGACATCTGCTACGCCACCCAGAACCGCCAAGACGCGGTCAAGGAGCTGGTTCCCCAGGTGGACGTGCTGCTGGTGATCGGCTCCAAGAACTCCTCGAACTCCAACCGGCTGGCCGAGGTCGCGCAAGAGCGCGGGATCCCCGGGTATCTGGTGGACGACGAGACCGAGGTCGACCCGGCGTGGTTGGACGGCGCGTCGGTGGTCGGTCTGACGAGCGGCGCCAGCGCGCCGGAGCATCTGATCGAACAGATGCTCGCGTGGCTCGCCGACCGCGGCTTCGACGACGTGCAGCAGATCTCCGTGGCGGAAGAGGGCGTGCGCTTCAGCCTGCCGGCCGGCGTTCGTTCGACGGCGGCGCCCTGATGGATTAGTCGTTGCGGGCGACTATTAGGTCGCGGGAAGGACGCGGGGAGCCGTGACAACGGTCGCCTACCTTCCTTGGTGATCTTCATCTTCATCCGCCTGCGACGCGGGTGGACTCGGCCGATCCAGGTCCTCGAGGTTGGGGTTGCGGCCGCTGCGTTGGGAGCCCTGGTTGGGTACGCGCAGTCAGGCCCCGGAGGTGCGGCTTTCGCGGCCGTCGTCGTAGGAGGCGCGTTTTCGTGGATCCATTGGATCTTCGACAAGCGAGCCCCTCCGGCTCCCGAGGTCCGGCTCGACGCGAGCGCCGATGTGCCCGCAACGCTGCAAGATCGGATTCAAGCTCGGACGGTGTCCGGGGCGCTATGGGGGTTCATCGCAGGACTCATTGGAATGGTTGCGCTAGGGATCGCTGGAAGGATGGGGAGTCTCCTGTGGTGGTGTGCCCTCGTCGTGTGGATCGTGTGCGAGGTCGCGATGATTGCAGTCGTTCTGTACTGGCGTCGACAGGCCCGTGCCGTCGAATGACAGGGGAGGCGTGGTCAAGCCTAGTCGCACGGGTGCGGTCGGCTGCCGCGTGGGGTCTCGCGTTGGGGATGTGATTCGCGGAACGTGAGCCTCGCCATAAGGATTTGGGGGCTGTGAGCGCACTATTTAGGAAGGTGGACATCATTGAGGTGACGGATTCCCTAATCCTGGAACGGGTTTATCGGGAGATAGGCGATCGGCTTTGGTGGGCATTGCTTGCCTATACGGGTGACCGCGAGATCGCCTCGGACTCTCTGGCAGAAGCTTTCTCGCGCGCTCTCGAGGGTGCGGCCTCAATCCGTGACCCGGCTGCCTGGGTTTGGCGTGTTGCCTTCAGAGTGGCGACAAGGGAGCTTCGTGCGGCTCGACGTTCAACGAGTCAACTTGAAGTTGCCGACGACATTAGCTACGAACTTGACGAGGACGTGACTGCCGTCCTCGTAGCGCTCCGCCGGCTTTCACGGAATCAGCGTGCCGCATTCATCCTCTTCTACCTCGAGGATCGACCGATGAAAGACATCGCGAAGCTGCTGGGCATGGCACCGGGGACGGTCTCCGTGCATCTTCATCTCGCACGGAAAAGACTCCGCGAGATTCTAGGAGACCTCGATGAACGATAAGGATGAGATGAAATGGGTCAGGCAGGTCCGACGAGTGCAGCCGCCGGATCTTTGGGATGAGATCCAGTCGCGGCCGATTACGAAGAGCCGAAGCGCGCGCGCTCGCATGTTGGGGCCGGTCCGTACGGCGGCGCTATTTGCGGTCGCCGCGGCCGTGGTTGGCGGGGCGTTGTTCGCCTTGAGCGGGCTGAGGGAGGTGGGCGAGACCAGTCAGGTTCCGCTGGCAGAGCCTTCCGATCAGTCCCAGGTCGCGACAGACTGGTTCCGCCTGACGCCACCGACCGGGTGGACCGCTGTCGCACCGTCAGGTGGTACACCGTTGGGAAACGGAGTCGTCGCTGCTCAGTTGACCAACTTCGACGTCGATGGGGTCGTCTGTACGGGCGGCGACTATGGGATCCCCTCAGACGGCGTTCTCCTTCGTCTCACAATCGGAACTGAGCTGGGTTGGGAAGGCAACCTCGTAACACCTGGGCTCGATCCGAAGGTTGCATCCCGCGCCGGTCCTAGTCCCTCCACGTTCGTCGACAACTGCGGAGCCACCGAGAAGCTGTTCGGCATGTTCTATGGGCCGGACGGACAGGTCATGACCGCACACGCGCTCATCGGCGCACAGGCAGCCGCCTCTGACAGGGAGGCTGTCGATTCCATTCTGGCCTCCTTGCAGCCGACCGGCCACGAGCCGGTTCGCGTTCCAGTCGTGGAGACGATGTTCACGGAGGGCACCGATGCAACGATCGGGCGCTGGGCGATGACGCTCCTGTCGGGTGAGGGCGCCGAGTCGTTCTTCTTCCGCACTGAAGATCAAGGAGCTGGCATCTTCGTGGATGCATCGAACCAATCGGTCCAGAACTTCTGGGTGGGGTACGGCGACGGCGAGCTGATCGTATCGGGGGTCGGGCCACAAGATGTTGCTGAGGTGAGATTGAAAGTGGAAGGACAACCGGACGTGACCGGAACCGTCGTTCCCGTTCCACAAGACCAACTGCCCGGCCTGGTTGCATTCTGGGTTGGACCGTTCCGTG
>JANMPG010000270.1:0-2519 GCA_031369745.1 Actinomycetes bacterium | reverse complement strand
CATCGCCGCTTCTTCGAAACCGCCGACGAGTATTTCCCGTACGACCCCGACCCCGACGAGGTCCCCGGCCAAGGCCGCTGGGCTATCAGCGGCATCGATCTGCCCAAGGACGTCCTTCGGAGGGTCTGCGCATCCAACGCGCGGGCGGTGATCGGGGTCTAGCCTCGGCGGATCGGTTCCGGGATCAGGTCGCCGTGGGCATCGATCAGCTCGTCAACCATAGTGACTATCTGTTCCGTGGTGAGTGTGGCGGCCGTGTGCGGGTCGAGCAGGGCGGCCTGATACACATGGTCGCGCGAACCCTCCACGACGGCGCGCACCGTCAGCTCCACGGTGTTGAGGAACGTGCGGTTCAGCGCTAAGCATTGAGGCGGGATCGGCCCGATCCGTTGCGGCTGCACCGTACCGTCGGCCACGAGCACCGGTACTTCGACGCACGCGTCTTCGGGTAGTCCGTCGATCAACGCCTCGTTGCGCACATTGCCGTACAGCTGCATGGGAGTCCCGGTCTCCAGCGCAAACACGAACTGCGAGGCCAGCTCGTTGTTGTTCTCCAGCTCGATCTCGGCGCCGGCGTCGAGTTGGGCTTTCAGCGCGGCCCACTCTTGTAGGTTCTCGTCGCTGCGACGGATGTACTCGTCGATCTCGCAGCGGAACCTTTCCACCTGTTCGGGGTGGTGCAGGAACCACGGCACGTACTCGCTGGAATGTTCCGAACTCTCGGTGGGGAAGTAGCCGAACCGCTTGAAGATCTCGACACGAACACGCCGACCGAGACCTTCGGGATCGGCGTCGACCGCGGCGTGAAGCCGCGGATACAGATCGTCGCCGCTCGCCCGGTGGCGAAACACATACACGAAGCACTGGTGGTTGAACCCGGCGGTGCGAAACTCGATCTGTTCCTCGGGCACGCCGAGGACCGAGGCCAAGAAGGTGTGGGTGTCGCGCACGCTGTGGCACACGCCGATCGTGCGTGCGGCAGGCCAGCGCGAACCCGCCCAGATACCCCAGGGCACCATCGCCATGGGGTTCGTGTAGTTGAGCAGTAAACCCTCGGGGCACAGGTCGGCCATCTCGTTGCCCATCTCGATCATCACGGGGATCGTGCGGAGCCCCCGCATGATGCCGCCGATCCCGATCGTGTCGGCGATCGTTTGGCGCAACCCGTACGTGGTCGGGATCTCGAAGTCGGTTACCGTCGCGCGATAGCCGCCCACCTGGATCTCGTTGATCAGGTAGTCGGCGCCCTCGAACGCTTGCCTGCGATCGGCGTGCGCGCTCACCGTGTAGCCGGCGCCCGAGCGCTCGATGACCTGGTTGGCCGCGCGCTCCGCGTAGGCCAGGCGTTCCTCATCGATGTCGTGCAGGGCCAGGTGCAGGGAACCGTGCAGTTCGGGAGCGCTCGACAGGTCCGTCAGGATGTTCCGCGTGAACTCGACACTGCCCGCACCGATGATCGCGACCTTGGCCATGGCGGCAGTGTGCCAGCGGCGACGCTCGGGCGTCGACCGGCAAACGAGCATCGGGGTGCTCGATTGCTGTTCCCCTGGATGGTCTCCACCGGTACCATCCGGCGCGATGCCGTCGCTCATCCTGGCGTTCGACCACCGCAACTCGCTCATGACGTCGTTCTTCGGGGTCACTGGGGAGCCATCGTCGCGCGACGCCGAGGCTGCGGCGGAGGTCAAGCGAGTGGTCGCCGAGGGGCTGCTGACCGCGATCGACCGCGACCTGGTTTCGCACGATCAGGCGGGCGCCCTGTTCGATGCGACCTACGGGGGCGATGCGATCGCAGCCCTGCGAGCCGCCAGCGTGCGAGTGGCGGTGCCCGTTGAGGCCAGCGGTCGGCGCGAGTTCGCGTTCGAGCATCCAGACTGGCGCGAGCGGCTCGACGCCCTGCACCCGACGTGGGCCAAGGTCCTCGTGCGCTACAACCCGGACGGCGACGCGGCCATGAACGAACGCCAGCGGGAACGCCTCAACGACCTGCAGACCGTCGCCCGCGCGATCGGCGTCGGGTTCTTGTTCGAGTTGCTCATCCCCCCCGAGCCCTCTCAGCGAACACCCACCTATGACCAGGAGCTCAGACCCGGGTTGATGGTGCGAGCGATCGCGGCTTTGCGAGCCGACGGCATCGCGCCGGACCTGTGGAAGATCGAAGGGCTGGAACGCCGCGAGGATTGCGAGGCGGTGGCGGCAAGCGCCGGCGCACCCTGTGTGGTCCTTGGCCGAGGTGCCGACGCCGAGGCGATCGAGCGGTGGCTGCGCGCCGGCGCCGGGGTCGCGAACTACGACGGGTTCGCGATCGGTCGCTCGATCTGGTGGGAGCCGCTCCGCGCCTACGTCGATACCACCATGAGTCGTGACGCGACGGTGATGGCGATCGCGGAGCGCTACGGTCATCTGGTGAGCGTCTACACCGAGGCCGCCGCCGAGGTCTGACACGACGGCGAGTGGCGGACCCCCTGTTAGCGTGGTCGGGTGCACGCGCCCAGGGTCAAGGAGTCCGCGCAGATCCA
>JANMPG010000264.1:0-13285 GCA_031369745.1 Actinomycetes bacterium | reverse complement strand
GGCTCGGCGGGCTGCTTCGGCGTCGCACCGGACGGATGATCGGGCAGTCGGCCGGCGTTGCGTTGACGGTCTTGCTGCTCGCAGCCCTCGGCACATTCTTCACCTCCAGTCGCGCGTCGATGACCGCGCAGGCGGTGCGGGCCGTCCCCGTCGACTGGCAGGTGCTGGTATCTCCCGCGACACCGCTGGCGGATGCTTCGACCACCGTGGCCGCCGCTCCCGGTGTGACGGCGTCGCTCCCGGTGGGCTACGCCGACACATCGGGCCTGACATCGCGGAACGCCGGGACCGTGCAAACCACGGGACCCGGCGTCGTGCTCGGGCTGCCCGCGAACTACGCGGCCACGTTCCCGGGCGAGATCCGCCCACTCGTGGGCGCATCCGACGGTGTCTTGCTCGCACAGCAAACGGCGGCCAACCTCGGCGCTTCGGTGGGCTCCACGATCTCGATCGCCCGGCCGGGTCAACCCAAGACGACGGTGACCGTCGACGGCGTGGTCGACGTGCCGGCAGCGGACTCGATGTTCCAGTCGATCGGCGTGGCACCGGGCTCGGCGCCGAGCGCCCCGCCGGACAACGTCGTGCTCGTGCCGGCCGCGATGTGGCAGCGACTGTTCGCCGACGCGGCTTCGGGAACCACCTCGACCCAGATCCACGTGCAGCTCGCGCACGACCTTCCCGCGGACCCGGGCGCTGCGTTCTCGCAGGTGCTCGGGCGCGCGAAGAACCTCGAGGCCGACCTGGCCGGAGGTGGCTTGATCGGCAACAACCTTGCGGCTCGGCTGGACGCGGCTCGCGCGGACGCGATCTACGCGCAGATGCTGTTCCTGTTCCTCGGGCTGCCGGGAGTGATCATCGCGGCCCTGCTCGCAGGCGTCATCGCCTCGTCGGGACGTGAACGGCGTCGTCGTGAACAGGCATTGCTGCGGGTGCGTGGCGCGTCGCCGAAGCGGATCGTTCGTCTGGCCACGGACGAAGCCATCCTGGTCGCCATCGTCGGCACCGTCGTCGGCCTCATCGCGGCCATCATCGTTGGGCGCATCGCATTCGCCACGTCGAGCTTCGGGGCAACGACCGGTCAGGCGTGGTTGTGGGCTGGGGTCTCCGTCGCCTTCGGGCTTGCCCTGTCGACCGTCACCATCGTGGTGCCCGCGTGGCGCGACGTGCGTACGCTGAGCGTGCACGACGCCACGGCGGCTCTCTCCGTTGGGCTCGATACCCGGCGCCCCGTGTGGGCTCGGGCATATCTCGACGTGGTCTTCCTCGGGCTGGGCGCGCTCGTCTACTGGCAGGCGGTCAAGAGTGGCTATCAGGTCGTGCTCGCCCCCGAGGGCGTGCCGACGATCTCGGTGAGCTATTTCACGCTGCTGGCGCCGCTGCTGTTTTGGGTCGGTACCGCGCTGCTGATGTGGCGGGTCGGCATGGCGTTGCTTCGGCGCGGTCGCGGATGGCTCGCCACCGCAACCCGCCCGCTCGCGCACCGGCTCTCGGGCGTGGTCGCCGCGTCGATGTCTCGTCAGCGTCGCGGGCTCTCGCGCGGCCTGGTGCTGATGGGCCTGACGGCCTCGTTCGCCATCTCGGTGGCGATCTTCAACACGACCTACGTCTCGCAATCGCGTGTCGACGCACAGCTGTCCAACGGCGCAGACGTGACGGTGAGCACCGCGGCCGCCACCGGTTTGCCGGTCGGCATCGCCGACGTCGTCGCGAACCTGCCGGGCGTCGCGGCCGTCCAACCGATGCAGCACCGTTTCGCCTACGTCGGCAACGATCTGCAAGACCTCTACGGGGTGAACCCGGCCACGATCGGGCAGGCAACCTCGATGTCGAACGCCTTCTTCGCCAACGGCGACGCAGCAGCGACGTTGCAGACGCTCGCGACCACGCCCAACGGTGTGCTCGTATCGGAAGAGACGGTGCATGACTTCCAACTGCAGCCCGGCGACACCGTGAACCTTCGTCTGCAGTTCGCGTCGGACCACGCCTATCACCAGGTTCCGTTCACCTACGTCGGGGTCGCGAGGGAGTTCCCGACGGCGCCGCACGACTCGTTCCTGGTGACCAACGCCGACTACGTCGCGCGAAAGACCGGTTCTGCCGCGCCGCAGGTGTTGTTGATCCGCACGAGCACGTCGCCGCCGGCGGTCACCGCCGAGGTCCAACAGCTGCTCGGGCCTGCATCGGGCGCGACGGTGAACGACATCGTGACCGAACAGGCGATCACGCTGTCCGGGCTCACCGCGATCGACCTTGCCGGGCTGACGAAACTCGAGCTCGTCTTCGCGCTGCTGCTCGCGGCGGGAGCGTCGGGACTCGTCTTGGCCCTCGGACTCGCGGAACGTCGACGTACGTTCGCGATCGCGTCGGCCCTGGGCGCGAAGCGCCGGCAACTCGGGGGGTTCGTGTGGAGCGAGGCCGCGTTCATCGCCATCGGCGGTCTCGCGCTCGGTGCGCTCAGCGGCTGGTGGATCGCCCAGGTGATCGTGAAGATCCTCACTGGCGTCTTCGACCCGCCACCGGAGCACCTGTCGGTACCGTGGACGTACCTGTTGAGCCTGCTGGTCGCGGTCGGCGCCGCGATCGCTGTTGCGGGCATCGGGATGCTTCGCGCAACGCGTCGTCCGGCGATGGCCGTGCTTCGCGATCTGTAGCGGCGCGCGTACGGGGTTACCCCGCGGGCACGCCCAAGACGTAATCCTCGTCGTCGGGGTCCCACTCGAGGGTGACCACTCCACGGGTGGCCGCCGCCTTGGCGAACTGCAAAAACCCGCCGTAGCCGTACTTCTTCTCGCTGAAATCGGGCTGTACCTTCCGCACCTTGTTCTTCAGCCCCGACAGGTGCGCGACGGTGTTCTTAGCTTGCAGATCCGCAACCACCGAACCGAGCACGGCGAACGCCTCGGTCTCGCCACCGTGGGTCGGCAGGGACACTTCCGGGTCGCCCTTGGCAGAGCCCACGCTCAGCTCGATCACGTTGCGCTCGGCCAGGTGGCGCATCAGCTCGCCGAACGCGCGGAACCCGTAGTCGGCCTCGGTGAAGGTCGCATCCTTGCGCAGCAGCGCGCGCTTGACGGTCGAGGCCAGCACGGTGCCACTCGAGGTGCGCTCGAGGCCCGCCACGGTCTGGGCGACACGAACCGCAAGCTCGTCGATGTCGCCCGATGACTCTTCGGCGACCGGCTCCTGCTCTTCGGTGGGCGGCGCGGCGGCGGCCTTCTTCGCGTTGGAGCGCGACCCTCCTCGTGACCCGCTGCGGCGCCGGCCGGCGCCCGCCGGTACGTCGACGCCTTCCAACGTGTCGTAGAACAGGAATTCGTCACACGCCGGCGGGAGCAACGCCGAGGTCGAGTCCTTGATGCCGACACCGATCACGCGTTTGTTCAGCTCGCGGAGCTTGTGCACCAGCGGGGTCAGGTCGCTGTCGCCGGTGCAGATCACGAACGTCGTGATGTACTCGCGCTCGAACGCCATCTCCAACGCGTCGACGGCCATCTTGATGTCGGCGGCGTTCTTGCGGGACGCACCCATGCGTTGCGGGATCTCGATCAACTCGACGTGGCCGCGGGTGAGCATGCGGCGGTCCTCTTCGAAGTAGGACCAGTCCGCGTACGCCTTGCGGGCGATCACCCGCCCGCGCTCGGCCAGTGCGTCCAGCACCGGCTTGAGGTCGAAGGTCAGGCCACCGAGCGCCTCACGCGCCCCGATCGCCAGGTTCTCGTAGTCCAGGAACAGCGCGATGCGTTCTTCGTCGGTATCCACGCTCGCAGCCTAGTGCCCCTGACGGATGAGCGGCTCAGGCGGATAATGACCGTCGTGCTGCACATCGAGGGGCTCCAGAAGGCATATGGGGACGTCGTGGCCCTGCGGGGGGTCGATCTCGACGTCGCCCCGGGGCAGATCGTGTCCCTGCTCGGGCAGAACGGCGCCGGCAAGACCACGATCGTGTCGATCGTGGCGGGCCTGCGCCGCCCCGACGCCGGCGTCGTCGAGGTCGGCGGGCTCGACGCGCTCAGCCGGGGGGCAGAGGTGCGAAAGCAGATCGGTCTCGCACCGCAGGATCTGGGCATCTACCCCGTCGTGACCGTTCGCCAGAACCTTGTGCTGTTCGGCAGGCTGGCCGGGCTCGGCGAAGCCGAGCTGCGCGCGCGCATCGACGAGGTCGCCGAAGCCCTGCGCATCACCGATCTGCTCGAGCGCAAGGCCGGCACGTTGTCCGGCGGTCAGAAGCGGCGGCTCCACACGGGGATCGCCCTGTTGCACCGACCGCGGCTGCTCCTGCTGGACGAAGCCACGACGGGCGCCGACGTCGAAACGCGCGGCCATATCCTGGAGCTCGTTCGTCAGCTCGCCGACGAGGGCTCGGCGGTCCTGTACTCCACCCACTATCTCCAGGAGGTCGAGATCCTCGGCGCCGAAGTCGCCCTGCTCGATGCGGGTCGCGTGATCGTGCGCGGCGGGGTGCGCGATCTCATCACCGCGCACGCAGACCCCGTCGTGGAGCTCACGTTCAGCGGCGAGATCCCTCGCATCGATGTCGCGGCCAAGACGACCGAGGACGACCACCGCCTGCGGATCACGACCGCAGATCCGGCCGCCACGCTCACGACGGTCCTGCCGCAGATCCCGCCCGGATCGCTGGGCTCCATCGAGATCGTGCGGCCCAGCCTGGAGGCTGTCTATCTGACGCTCACCGGACGCCGCTACGAGGAAGCCGACCAGGAGGCCGAGCATGTCGCTGCGGGCTAGCTCGGCCATCAGCCGCCACGAGTTCCGGGTGATGTTCACCGACCCGTCCACCATGATCTTCCTGCTCGTGATGCCGTTGTTCATGGTCGCCATCATGCGCGGGTTGTTCGCGACCGCCCTGGCGGCCCAAGGCTACGAAGGCGCGAACGGATCGGAGTTCGCCGTGCCCGGCATGGCGGTCGGGTTCGCAGCGTTCGGCGTGTCGTTCGCCGGCTTCAGCTTCTTCCGCGATCACGGCTGGGGCACGTGGGATCGCCTGCGGGCCACCTCTGCCACCTCGGTCGATCTGATCGCGGGGAAGGTCTTTCCCACCGTGGTGATGACCGTGACGCAGCTGGGTTTGCTGTTCGTGTTGAGCAAGCCGCTGTTCGGCTTCGAGGTCACTGGCTCGCCGGCCGCCACCGCGCTCATCATCATCGTGCTCGCGCTGTCGCTCAGCGCGTTCGGCATGGCCATCACCGCGGTGTCGCGAACGATGCAGCAGCTCAACGCGATCGGAAGCGTCGGCGCATTCGGCATGGCGATGCTCGGCGGCGCGTGGGTGCCGGTGGCGTCGATGCCCCACTGGGCGCAAACGATCGCGCCGATCATGCCCACCTACTGGGCCATGAGGGCCTTCCGCATCGTGATCTTGGAAAGCGGCACCGTGCCCGACATCGTCGGCCCCTTGCTCGTCCTGATCGGCTTCGGCTTGGTGTTCACGCTTTTGGCCGCAGCCAAGTTCCGACTCGAGGACACGAAGGCGTATTACGGCTGAGGCTCACGGGATCAGCCCGAAGATCGTGCTCGGTGCACCCGACCCGTGTCGATCCCTCGGCCCGCCGATCACGATCCAGCCTCCTGTCGTCGGCATCGCGCCGAGGTTCGTCAGATTCTCCAGCGTGAACCGGTGGTTGCGAAGCGTCAGCCAGGTCTCCAAGAAGAGCGGATCGGTGCCGGGGTCGGGGCCGAACGTGTCGGTGCCGAGGGCCCCGCGCCGTCCCAGCACACCGGTGCGTATCAGCCAGCGCACCGCCTGCTTGGAGAACCCGGGCTGGCGGAACTTCCCGGCAGCGCTGCCGCAGTTGTAGTAGGTGGGCACGGTCGCGCCGATCGCCGGGCTCCACCACCGGTCGCAGCCGGTGCGCAACAACACCGCCGATTGCGACGGGATCTGCCCGTGCGATGACTCCCACGCCTGCAGGTCGGCCACCGAGACCTCGTAGTCGACGTCGTTGCGCACCCGCGCGCGCACGTCGATCACGACCGCAGGTAGCACGAAGTCGCCGGGGTCGAGTTGATCCGCGCATCGCGCGCCCACGTGGAAGTGGCAGGGGGCGCTGTAGTGCGTTCCCGTGTGTTCGCCTTCCTTCACGTACTGCAGGTAGAAGCCGTCGGCGGGCACCGTGAAGGTCGTCGACATCGTGAAACGCGGGTCGCCCGGGAACACGGGCGTCCTGACCGGATTGTTCGCGTGAGACAGGAACGCCACACGCGTGAACCCGGGCAGGGACGTTCGTTCCCCACTCGCGATCGTGCGGTCGGCGGCCGACCCCATCATGTACCCGGCCGATCCGACCAGCACCAGTGCTGCAACCACCGCGACGACGATACTGCGCGCGCGCATGGCTCCTCCCCTCGCTCGACGATGCACGCATCATCGCGCTCGGGCGAGGAGAGCGCTAGTGACGTGTCTCGTGCCACGTGGCGGGCTTGGCCGCCGCCGCGGTGATCACGGTCACGTCGTGCGGGCTCAGCACCGCCGGCAACCGACGCAGCCAGTCCTTCACTCCGCGAGGCGGTCCGACGAAGACGTCGGTCCGCGGGTCCTTCACGGCCCATTCATCGGCGAGGATCGCGAGCACGGGTCGTACCGTCACCGGTCGCTCCAGCGCAGTCGTCAGCATGCGCGCAGCTCGCTCGGCCTCGTGCAGCGACGTGCGCACGAAGTCCGTGGGGTGGCCGTTGTGACGGATGCCACTCGCACCGACCCACACCTTGCCCGTCAGGTTCTTCGCGTTGACGGTGAACACGCCCGCAGGCCCCACGATCACGTGATCGATGTTGGCGCCGCGCTCCCCGACCGGGACGTCGTTCAGCAGGTGCCATCCGTCGGGCAGGCGTCCGAGCCACCAGGCGGTCGCCCGTTCGCCGGCTGCGCCCCTTCGCCACGCACGCTCGTCGGTGTGGTTGCCCGTGAGGCGCGCGATGCTGGAGCGAAGCGGTGAGGCGCGGCGCAGCTCGCGAGCTCGGGTCGCGGCGGATCCACCGGCTGCACGACCGACGAGGGTCTCGCCGATCTCCACCTTGGCCCACTGGTCGTTGGGGTTCACTCCCATGGAACAGTGTTCGGCACCCAGGCGGCCGGCCTGAGCGAGGGTCGCCTCACGGCCCCGGATGCCGGCAGATCGAGACGAATGCACCTTCCGGAGAACGGCCCACAGCCCCTAGGATGCAAGGCCCGCTCGCAGATCCCCGCCTGGAAAGGACCGTCGAAGCGCGATGTCTCGAACCCGCACGATGCTCGTCGTTCTCGCGATGGTGAGCGCGACGGTGGCCCTCGCGATGCCGACCGCCGCGAGCCCGTCGGCGTCGTTGACGCGATACCCCTATCTGACCGACCTCGTCGGTCGGCACGTCACGGTGAACTGGGCGACCACGACGGCGATCGCGGACGGCCGCGTCCGCTACGGGCAGCTCGGCGTGGAGAAATGCAGAGCGCACCGCGCGAACGCGACCTTCACCCCGATCATGGTGGGCGCCATCGAGGAGTACCAGTGGAAGGCCGAGCTCACGGGCCTGGCCGAGGACACCGCGTACTGCTATCGGATCTTCGGCGGCTCGACCCAGTTGTTGGGTCAGGGACCGGCGCCGACCTTCCGATCGCAGGTCCCGGGTTCATCCAGCGCGGCATTCTCGTTCGCGGTGCTCGGCGATTGGGGGTTGGTCGGTCCAAGCGGCGTGAACCTCGATCAGGAACGCCTGATCGCACAGATCGCCTCGAGCGGTGCGCGTTTCGCCGTGACCACCGGCGACACCGGCTACCCCGACGGGTCGCAGTTGAACTATGGAGACCTGCAGCAAACCGGCGCGAGCACCAGCGCGATCTTCGGTCCGGCGTTCTGGGCGTCGGCCGGCGCCTCGATCCCGTTGTTCAACGCGCAGGGCAATCACGGCCTGCGCTCCGACGCGCTGATCAACTGGCCGCAGGACAAGGCCGTCGCCTCGTCTTCGGGGCGCTACCAGATGGATACCTACTGCTGTGTGAACTCCACGTCGTCGGCCAGCTACCCGAGCGAGTGGTACGCGTTCAACGCCGGTCCGGCGCGGTTCTACGTGCTGGAGGCCGCCTGGGACAACGGCAACCTCGGCTCCGGCAGCATCTACCGCAACGACCGCGACAGCCATTGGACGGTCGGCAGCGCCGAGTACCAGTGGCTGCAGCACGACTTAGCAACACACCCCAAGGCGCTGTCCTTCGCCTTCTTCCACTTCCCGCTGTATACGGACAACGCCTCGGAGGCGACCGATCCGTGGCTGGACGGAGCGAGCAACCTCGAGGGACTCCTGGCCGAGCACGGGGTGGACGTCGTGTTCAACGGGCACGCGCATATCTACGAACGCAACGCGCCGTCGGACGCCGGCATGCCGGTGAGTTACGTGAGCGGCGGCGGCGGCGCCCGTCTCGAGCCCGTCAGCGCGTGCACACCGATCGACCAGTACGCGATCGGATGGGACTACGCGGCGAGCACCCACGGAAGCGCGTGCGGCGCCGCGACGATCCCCACGACGATCGACCGGGTGTTCCATTTCCTGCTGGTCACGGTGGATGGTTTGCAGGTGAGCGTCACGCCGACCGATGAGCTGGGCCGCACGTTCGATGCGCAGACGTACACGTTCGCGGGCTGACGAAACGCCCGGCGGATCAGGACTGTGCCCCACCGTAGTTGCCTTCCGGCGACGTCTGGCGCACCATGTGCGGCACGAGAGGAAGGAGGTGGTCCAGCTTGCATAGACAGCACGAGACCCTCGAGGTGACTGGCTGCTGAGCCGTCCCTTGCGGGCCGGGGCGACCACCCCGCTCGCGTGCCGGGAGACCGGCAGAATCCAACCAGCTCACTGACCTTGCGGGTTCCGGCTTGGTCTACCGGACGAAGGCTCGAGAGAGACCGAAGTACCCGCGAGGGGACATGCACGTGAACGGGCCGGGCCCATCGGGCTCGGCCCGTTCGCGTGCAAGATGTGCGTGAGCCAGACGCGACGGCCGCTCTCTAGCCCCCGGGACTGGCTGCCGGCAGCGCCTTGATGCCAGACTGCCCTCGTGAGCGACGACGAGCTTCTGGCCCGAGCCGAGCAGGCCCTGACCGAGATCAAGGTCGGCACGGGATTGTCCGAAGTGCATGCCGCGGTGCTGGCCGCATTGCGCATCCGGCTGACGGGAAGCGACACGAAGTCGCTCGAGGAGATGCTCGCCGCCGCGAACGACGAACGCTCGGCCAACCTCGAGCAGAAGCTCGCAGAAACCGAGCGCACGCCCAAGCCCTCACTCGACGACCTGTTCGCGGAGGAGCCAAAGCCCAAGCACGACTGGCCTTCGTGATGGCCCACCGCCTGCTGGATCCAGGCGAGGCCGCCGGCCGCCCAGGCTCGCGGACCGCCTAGGTCTCCCCGCTGTCCGGCCGCTACCAGTCGAAGTCGGCGTACTCGAGGCCCGAGGACCACGCCGTGAGCTGGACGGGCGCCCCACCATCGACCTGAACCGCGAACAGCGCGTACCCCTCGGGCCCTAGGGTTCCGTACACGATCGATCGCCCGTCTGGCGACAGCACCGGCTGCCAGGCCGGTCCATCGACCAGGGGTGTAGGAGCAATGTCTCCCTCGGGATCGACCACGTAGATCGGTCCCGACGCATCCGTGAACACGATCCGCCCATCGGGTAGCCAGGTCACGTTGTCGACCCACCCATGCGGACCGACGTCGACATCACGCTCGGTGCCCGTCCCGATGTCCACGATGCGGATGGATGCCGGCGCCGTGCTTGGCTCGACACGCGGTGCGCGATCCGACGCGCCGATCGCAAGCCGGTTCCCGGACCACGCGAGCTGACCGACGTCGGCGCCGTACACCCCTTGCAAGATGGTGTCGGACCGCCCACTCGCCACATCGATCACCGAGACCGTCGAGGCGTGACGGACCGCGATGCGCGCACCGTCGGGTGCCCATGCGAGGTCGCTGATGTCCGCGACATCCCCGAGCGTCGAGACGCGACCGTCGGCGTCGACGATCGCCACGTTCCCGCCGTCGATCATCGCGAGCCGCTGACCGTCCGGCGACCATCGTGCGCAAGGGTTCAGACTGCTCGGCCTGATGTCGACGGTCGCTTCCGGCTCGCCCACGTCGCCGCTCGTGCTCAGCGGAGCGATGGTGATCGCCGCGTGCCCGCCACCCTGTGTGAGATAGGCGAGTCTCGTGCCGTCGGGTGAGATCGCCGGACATGACTGGTCGATCCGGTCGCCCGAGGCGCCGACGACCAACCGCGGTGTGCTTCCCTCTCGAACGACATACAGGTCGCGAGGGGTCGAACGCGTCGTGGATGGGACATCCCCAGCGGAGAACACGATCCACCCGTCGGAAGCCGGAGACGTACGGTCGGCGGGGACGGTCCCCGAGCGGAAAGCCGCGAGGAGAGCGGCCACGCTCATCGCCACGATGGCGGTCGCCACGATCAGTGCGCCGACCCGCTTGTTCCGCTGCCTCCGGTTGAGGCGACGCAGCACGCCTTCGTATCCGTCCGGTCCAGGCTCGTAGTCGCCCACACCGCGACGCAGCAGCTCGCGCGTATCGCTCATCGTGGACCTCCCAAGCTCTCGCGCAGCGCGCTCCGAGCGCGGTGCAGCCGCACACGCACGGCGTTCGGCGTCAGGTTCAGCACCTGCGCCGCCTCCTCGGTGTCGAGATCGAGCCAGTCGATCAAGACGAGCGTCTCGCGCTGGCTTCCCGGCAGCATCGCCATCGCACGACGTACGTCTTCCCGATCGTCAGCCAGCGGTCCGTGATCCGCGACTGGAGCCTCGGCGAACACGCGCCGAGTCCGAACCGCGAGTCGGCGCAATCGGTTCCGATGGATGTTGAGCGCCGTTCGAAACACGTAGCCCGTCGGCGAATCCATGGTCCGCACCCGATCCCAGCGCTCCAAGACCCTCGTCATCGCCTCCTGGGCAACCTCTTCGGCCTCGAAACGGTCGCCGACGAGCAGGTAGAGGGCCTGGCAGAGCCGCTGATACTCGGCCTCGAAGAACGACTCGAAGCCCCCGACCTCGACCGGGGCGGCTGCGGTTCCGACGCGCAGGATGTTCTGCCTCACCGACCATGAACCCTTTCGACCTCGAAGGCATTACATCGACCGGCAACACAGTGCAAACCGGCCACGTCGGTGAAGGGTGTAATGAAGCGCCCGGCGGAGGGGTTCATGGTGCCGAGAGGACCCGTCACACCCAAGGGGAAAGACATGCTCGATCGACTACTTGCGGTGTGTGGGGCACTGCTGATCTTCACGGCATGTTCGAGAAGCGGTGGGGAGACGACGCCGATCTCGTCAAGCGCGAGCGCTGGGGCCACATCCCCGCCGGCGTCATCGACGGGCCCGAGCGCCTATTCGATCGACGGCGACGTCTTCGGAGGCGACGACAACCCCAGCTTCACTGTCCAGGCGCCCTTGGGGTGGTCCACGGATGGCCACTTCGTGACCAACATGGGGAGCGGAGTGCTGGGCCTCAGCGTCTGGGACGTTGGCAGGGTCCCCCGGGACCCGTGCCATTGGCAGGGGAACCTTCGCGATCCGGGGCCGACGGTCGACGATCTCGTTGCGGCGCTCACTGCCCAGGAGGAGCGCAACGCCACCAAGCCGACGGACGTCACGCTCGGCGGTTACGACGGCCAGTACCTCGAGTGGTCGGTGCCGGACGACTGGAAGGTGACCGGGGACGCCGAATTCCATGGTTGCGACGTCGAGCCCTCGAGCGGTCTCCGTGACTTCGTCAGCTGGCTCGGCGACGGCGAAGGGGAGCGGTACCAACAAGAGGCGAGCCAGGTCGATCGGCTCTGGGTCCTCAACGTCGACGGGCACCGGCTGGTGCTCGACGCAACCTTCGTCCCCGACACCGCGGAGGCCGACCGCGCCGAACTCGCGAACATCGCGGAGTCCATCCGATTCAACGAGCCCGCCGCGTAGCGGCGTCGAACCACCATGGGTCGAACCCGCGGTCTTCCTCGTCGACGATGGTGCTGGGTGACGCGAGCTCATCGATCGCATCCAGCGTCTCGGCGTCCAGCCGGACGTCGGCCCCCGCAAGCAGGTTGTCGAGCTGCTCCCGCGTCCGTGGGCCGATGATGGTCGACGTCACCGCCGGGTGCGCCAGCGTGAACGCGATCGCCATGTGCGTCAACGAGATGCCCGCCTTGTCGGCGACGAGGATCAGCTCCTCGACCAGGTCGAGCTTGCGCTGGACCTCGGGACGCGACTCGTCATAGAGCGCTGAGAGCCAGTCGGCACGCCGCGCCCCACGGACCGCACGCGACTCCGGTGACCGATCGAACGCCGTCGGAGTACACGTCGGCCGTGTCCACGAAGTTGATCCCGGCATCGATCGCCGCGTTGATGGTGGCGACGCAGTCGTCGATGTCGCTGTTGCCCCACGCGCCGAACATCATGGTGCCGAGGCAGTGCGTGCTGATTTTCAGGCCGGTGCCACCGAGCGTCCGGTACTCCATGTCGGAACGCTATGGCCGCGGCTTCGTTCGTCCGATCGCCACGCCCCCCTGTTTTGTCCGACAAAATGCTACCCTCGGAATGAGGAGAAGAGGAGGCGAAGAGATGGCGGATCTGAAGTCGAAGAAGGGGATGAAGCTCTCCAAGGCGGCCGTCGACAAGCTCGCGTCCGAAGCGGAGACCGGCTACGACCTGTCCACCGCCAACCGTCAGCGCGTCGGACCGGGCAGGCCTTCCTTAGGAGAGGGCGAATCACCAAGGATCAGCTACCGCGTGGCTCCTGCCCTCTTCGAGCGAGCCAAGAAGAAGGCGAAGTCAGAAGGCCGCACCGTCAGTGAGGTTGCCCGCGAGGCGCTGCAGAAGTACGTCGCGGGCTGACGGACGAGAAAAGGGCAGTTACCACCAGTGGACAGCGACGTGATCATCGTGGGCGCCGGGCCGACCGGCCTGATGCTGGCCGGCGAGCTGTGCCTGGCCGGCGTGCGGCCGCTGGTACTGGAGCGGTTGCCGGAGATCCGAGACGTCCCGAAGGCCGGCGGTCTCAGCGGGCAGATCCTGCAACTGCTGCGCTACCGAGGCGAGCTCGAGCGATTCGAAGCAGCCAGCACCGCTCCCAGGCCGGCTCCCCGGTTCCCGTGGGGCGGGATTCATGTGGACTTCACGCAACTGACAGATCCCCCGATGCAGGCGCTGCCGCTCCCGCAACCGCGACTCGAGCGCGTCCTGGACTAACTCGCCCGCGAGCTCGGCGCCGAGATCCGACGCGGCCAGGAGGTGGTAGGGCTGAGCCAG
>JANMPG010000230.1:0-16285 GCA_031369745.1 Actinomycetes bacterium | reverse complement strand
TGACCGACCACAGCGACGACGGGCTCGGGTTGGTGCGTCGCACGGTAGACGAAGCGCCGGCGTGGCTCGTGGCATCGGGGTGGCTGCTGATGGAGACCGACCCGGATCGGGCCCGTGACGTGAAGAAGGTCATGACCGCAGGGGGGTTCCGCGACGTTCGTTCGACGAAGGGTGGGCCCATCCCGATCACACGCGTGATCGTGGGAAGGAGGCCACGGTGATAACGACCGCGCCATACGGCTCGTGGGCATCGCCCATCTCGGCTGAGATGCTCGCGACCACCGCGATCGGGTTGGGCGAGGCTTCACTCCAAGACGGCGTGGCGTATTGGTTGGAGATGCGCCCGACCGAGGGTGGGCGTTTCGTCGTCGTCAAAGGTGATCCGCATTCAGATCCGGTCGACATCACGCCCGCCGGGTTCGACGCGCGAACGATGGTGCACGAATACGGCGGCGGGTCCTACGTGGTGCACCGGGGCACCGTCTACTTCTCGAACATGCCAGACGCGCGGCTGTACCGACAAGACGCCAGCGCCGAGCCCATCGCGATCACGCCAAAGACCGACGCGAAGCAGCGCTTCGCCGACGGCGCCATCACGTCCGACGGTCGGTGGTGGATCGGCGTGCGCGAGCGACACGATCTCGGTCCCGGGATGCTCGATGTCGTGAACGAGCTGGTCGCCGTCGCAACCGACGGATCGTCCGAGCCGCGAACGCTTGCCGGTGGGCACGACTTCTACTCCTCGCCGCGGATCTCGCCCGACGGTGCGACGCTGGCCTGGCTCTCGTGGGACCTGCCCTGGATGCCGTGGGATGGCTGCGAGTTGTCGACCGCGACGCTGTCGGGCGAGGCGGAGCTCGGCGAGCCGACACTGGTTGCCGGCCGCCTCGGCGCGGAGTCGATCTGGGACCCGGAGTGGAGCCCGGCCGGAGATCTTGTGTTCGCCTCGGATCGAAGCGGATGGTGGAACCTCGAGCGCCTCCGCAACGGGGAGCGAGAGGTCCTGTACCCGGACGAGTCCGAGTTCGGCTACCCGCAGTGGGACATGGGCGAGCACTCGATCGCGTTCCTCGGCGATGGGCGGATCGCGTGCCTGTACGACCACGACGGCATGACGTTCGTGGCGGTCCTGGATCCGGAGACTGGCGAGCTGATAGATCTCGACGTGCCCCTCGACGCACTCGGGTCGGCGCCCGGGATCGACGCGGAGGGCTCGACGATCGTGTTCACTGCGGGATCGGCCACGGAGCCCGATCAAGTCGTGTGGGTCGACTTCGCTGCGCGATCCGTTGAGGTCTTACGTGAGAGCACGAGTGTGCCGGTCGACGCGCAGATGCTGTCGGTACCGGAGGCGATCGAGTTTGCAACCGATGACGGACTGACCGCGCACGCGTTCTTCTACGCGCCGACGAACCCGGACTTCACCGCACCGGCTGGGGAGCTTCCACCGTTGCTCGTGCTCAGCCATGGTGGCCCGACCAGCGCGACGGTCCCGATCCTCGATCTCGGCGTCCAGTTCTTCACGTCTCGCGGTTTCGGTGTCGTGGATGTGAACTACGGGGGCTCCACGGGGTACGGGCGCGCATATCGGCAGCGACTCAACGGCAACTGGGGAGTGACGGACCTGCACGATTGCATCAGCGCTGCCCGTCACCTGGTCGCGCAGGGTCGTGCCGACGGAGACCGTCTGCTGATCCGGGGTGGCAGCGCCGGAGGCTATACGACGATCTGCGCCCTGACGTTCACCGATGAATTCGCGGCGGGCACCACGTTCTTCGGCATCTCCGATCTGGTGCCGTTCGCAACCGACGACACGCACAAGTTCGAATGTCGCTACGAGTTCACGCTTATCGGTCCGTGGCCGGAGGCCGAGGCGACCTACCGGGCGCGCAGCCCGATCAACCACACCGATCGTTTGTCGACGCCGATGCTGGTGCTGCAAGGCGCGGAGGACCACGTCGTGCCGCCGTCGCAGGCCGACCTGATCGTGGGAGCGCTGCGCGACAAGGGGATCCCGCACGCCTACCTGCTGTACGAAGGCGAAGGCCACGGGTTCCGCAAGGCCGAGACGATCGTCAGCGCCCGCGAGGCGGAGTTGTCGTTCTACGCGCAGATCCTCGGCTTCGAGCCGGCAGGCGACGTCCCGACGCTCGCGATCGAGAACCTGCGGTAGCGGTCAGCCGCCGATCGCGCTCATCGAGCGCGCAGGCTGCACGAAGTCGGCGTGATTGACGCGATGGCCCGACCACTTGGCCCACACGCCGTGGCGGATCAGCTGCTCCAGCTCGGCGTCGGTGGCGCCGGCTCGCAGGGGTTCGCGCAGGTCGGTTTCCTCCAGCGCGAACAAACAGTTACGGAACTGCCCTTCGGCGGTCACCCGCAGCCGGTTGCAGGTGTCGCAGAAGGGTTCGGTGACGCTCGCGATCACACCGACCTTGCCGGGAGCGCCATCCGCGAAGCGATAGGTCACCGCCGGCTCAGCGTCGGGAGAGTCGGCGTGCAGCGGATACACCGCGTCGATCGCCTCCAAGATGCGCGCACCGGGCACGACCTTTTCGCGTTCCCACGCGTGCTGGGCGTCCAGCGGCATGTATTCGATGAAGCGGACCTCGTAGCCCGTCTCGCGTGCCCATCGTGCGAACTCGACGACCTCGTCGTCGTTCGTGCCACCGATGATGACGGTGTTGATCTTGATCGGCGTGAGTCCGGCCGATCGGGCCGCGAGGATCCCCGCGAGCACCTTGTCGAGCGCATCGCGGCGCGTCATCTCCTGGAAGCGGTGCCGAAGGAGCGAGTCGCACGAAATCGTCGCCCGGTCGACGCCCGCGTCGGCCAGCGGTTGCGCAAGGGTGTCGAGCAGCATCGCGTTGGTCGTGATCGAGATGTCGAGTTCCGGTCCGACCCCGCGGAACATCCTGACCAGCCGCGGCAGATCGGCTCGGATCGTCGGCTCGCCACCGGTGACCTTCAACGAACGCACGCCGAGCCCGACGAACAGGCCGAGCAGTCGAGTCAGCTCTTCGAACGTAAGGAGCTCATCCTTCGGCAGCCAGGTCAGCCCCTCTGCCGGCATGCAGTACGAGCACCGGAAGTTACAGCGGTCGGTCACCGAGATGCGCAGGTCATCGGCCACTCGACCGAACGTGTCGATCAGTGGGCCATCGAGCGGGGCGGAGCGCGGCTGGGAAGTCATGGCAGACCTCCAGCCTACCCCCACTGGCGAGGAGCGCGTTCTCGCAACCGCGGCCGCGGTACGGTGCAACCGTGAACACCCGCGAGCGCAACCGGCGCTACCAGATGGTCGCGCTCACCTACCTGTCGCTGGCGGTCTGCGCGCTCGGATTGCCGCCCGCGCGCAGGCTCGGCGTGTGGCTGCCCCTGCACCTCGCGGTCGCGGGTGCCGTTGCGACGTCGATCTCCGGCGCGATGCAGATGTTCGCGAGGGCGCTGACCTCGACCCCGGAACCGCGGCTCGCGACCGTCCGCGTGCAGCTCGTCGCGGTGGCTGGGGGAGCGGCGGCGATCGCGATCGGCCTGCCGTCTCGCGTGCGGTGGTTGGTGGCGGTCGGCGGCGTCGTGTGGGTCCTGGGGATCGCGTTGCTCGCGTGGATCGTGTGGAGCGCTTGGTCGCGCTCGTTGCATCGGCGGCATCCCGTGCCGCTCGCGGGGTACGCGATCGCTCTCGGCTGCGCCCTGCTCGGTGGTTTGGCCGGCGCGCTGCTCGGCCGAGGCGGACTCGGCCCGTCGACGTATCTCGCGCTTCGACGCGCGCATCTCACGCTGAACGTCCTGGGTTTCGCGTCGATCACGATCATCGCTACGATGCTCACCCTGTTGCCGACGGTGCTGCGTGTGCGCATGGTGCGCTGGCGCGCTGGCGCCGTCGTCGCGTTGTTGGGTGCCGGCGTGCTGAGCGAAGCGGCCGGTTGGGCGCTGGCGTCGTCCTCGGTGGTTCGCGTCGGCGCCGTCCTCGATGCCGTGGGAGCGCTCGCGTTCCTCGTGTTCGTTGTCCTCACCGTGCGGAGCCGCCGACGCTGGGCGGTACCGACGGCGGGCATGCACCTGCTCGCTGGCGTCGTGTGGTTCGTGAGCGGTTCGCTGTGGTTCGCGGCGCAAGCGTGGCGGGGTCCCGTGGCCGTCGATCGCGCCCGCTCCGTGTTCCTGATCGCGTTCGTGTGGGGGTGGCTCGTCCAAGTGCTCGTGGGAGCCTGGTCCTACCTGTTGCCCATGGCGCGCGCCGGTGCGCCGGGTCAGCACCGCGCAGGATTGCAGTTCTTCGAACTGGGCGGGCGCACGCAGGTCGTGACGCTCAACGCCGGTCTGCTCCTGCTCGCGGCCGCGGCGCTCGGGTGGCTTGGCCCGTCGGTGGCGACCGCGGGGTGGGCACTCGCCCTGGGTGCGCTCGTCGTCGCGCTGGCCAAGACGTGGGTGTTCCCCGTGCTGGCCGGCCGGGTCGACACCGGGCGCCGTGCGATCGCGGTGTGGGGGAGCTGAGTCAGTGCCCCCGTTGACCTGTTATCCATAGCGGTCGATGCGTGTCCTGATCCTGTATGAGAGCCGGCGCGGGTTCACCCTGTCGGTGGCTCGCGCGCTGCGCGACGAACTCCGGTCGCTCGGCGCAGATGCGACCGCCGCCCCGCTACGTGGGGTTGACGCGGGCACGCTGGCTGCCGCCGACGCGCTCGTGGTCGGCACGTGGGTCAAAGGGTTGATCGTCGTCGGCGTCGGTCCGGCCGACGGGACGCGACAAGGGATCGCCGCCTTGCCCGACCTGGGGGGGAGGCCGGCCGTCGTGTATTGCACGTGCGAGGTCTCACCTCGCGGCACGCTCGACACACTGTCGAGCTGGCTCGAGGATCGCGGTGCCCACGTACGCGCGCGGGCGGTCTTTCGACGCAAGAAGAGCCTCGCAACGGCACCGGACGTGGCCGCGCGCATCCTGTCGGTCCTGGCTCCGACCGGCGCCACCTCCTGATCGTCGCCGTTGCGCCTCGCGGGTGGGAGGATGACCCGTATGCCAGGCCCCACCGCAGCCGTGATCACGGTCTCCGACGGCGTGACACAGGGGACCCGCCTCGACACGTCGGGTGACGTCGCCGCGCAGCTGCTCGCCGACGCAGGTTTCGATGTTGGGGTTCGCGAAGTGGTACCGGACGAACGCGCCCAGATCGAGGTCGCTTTGGTACGGCTCGCTCAGCTGCACGCGTTGATCGTGACGACGGGAGGCACCGGGTTCGGTCCTCGCGATGTCACTCCCGAGGCGACGAAGGCGGTCTTGGACCGCGAGGCTCCGGGGCTCGCCGAGTTGATGCGCACGGCCGGGCTCGCGCACACGCCGATGGCGTCCCTTTCGCGTGCCACCGCCGGGGTCATCGGTGATGCCGTAGTCGTGAATCTGCCCGGAAGCCCCAACGGCGTGAAGGAATCGCTGGAAGCGATCTTGCCCGTGCTTCCGCACGCGGTCGGCTTGCTGGCAGGTGACGCGGGAGCACACCCGACCGGGCACGCCGATGCCCTGGCCATCTCCGCATCGACGGGTCAAGCGCGCGTCGAGGTGAAGGCGATCAGGGTGGTTGCGGGCGCGCCGCCGTGCCCGGTAGGTGCCTCCATGTCGATCGTGCTCGGTGGCGCCGTGGGCGGCACCCTCGGTTGTGCCGAGTTCGACGCGGCGGCGGTGGCGGCAGCCGCTGAGATCGCCGAGAGTGGCGCACCGGCAACCCGCGTGTTCCACCATGATCTTGGCGACATCGAGGTGTTCCTCGAGCCCCACCGCCCGCCCTCGCGGGCGTTGATCGTGTCGGCCACCGACGTCGGCCGAGCCCTGCGGACCCATCTGCACACCCTGGGGTATGACGTCGTGATGCTCGAATCGCGGTCGGAGCGCCTCGCACCGACCGATGCGCCGGCAGCGACTCGGATCGACGAACTCGACCTCACCGGGTTCGATGTCGCGGTGCTCACCGATCACGACGCTCCCGAGGTCACCGAGTCGCTGGCAGCGCTGCTCGCCGCGCCCGTGGGCTTCGTCGGCGTCATGGGCTCCCGTCGGCACGTCGGTCACTACGTCGAGACGCTGCGCGCCCAGGGGGTCGACGATGCACAGCTCGCGAGGATCCGCAGCCCGCTCGGCCTCGACATCGGCGGACGGGCGCCCGAACAGATCGCTTTGTCGATCGCGGCCGGTATCGTGGCGGACGCGAACGACAAGCAGGGCGGGTGGCTGGACCGGTGAGTCGGGAGGATGTACGAACCAACCGCGCGAGTTGGGACGCCGACAGCGAGGACTACCAACAGCGAAACGCATCCCAGCTGAACCGATGGGACCGTCTCGCCTGGGGCGTGTGGGACATCCCCGAGGACGACGTCGGTGCTCTCGGCGACGTCCGTGGTCTCGACGCGCTCGAGCTCGGTTGCGGCGGCGCACAGTTCGGCATCCGGGTGGCGATGCGCGGTGCGCGCGTGATCGGTTTGGATGTGAGTGCGCACCAGCTCGCAGCCGCCCCCGCGCACATGGCAGAAACGGACACCCGGTTCCCTCTGGTGCAGGCGAGCGCCGAAGAACTCCCCTTCGCCGATGATCGCTTCGATCTCGTGTTCTGCGACCACGGGGCCACGAGCTTTACCGATCCCTCCGTCACGATCCCGGAGGTGGCGCGCGTGCTTCGCTCAGGCGGCCTGTTCGTGTTCAACATCGCCACGCCCATCATCTGGATGACGTGGCCGATGATCGACGGGCCGCCGGATCGCGAATTGCACCGCCCGTACTTCGGGATGGGTCGCACCGTATGGGACGAGGCCGATGGCACGGTCGAGCATCAGCGCACCTATGGTGACTGGATCCGGCTGTTCCGTTCGTCGGGATTCGTCGTGGAAGACCTGATCGAGCTGCGCCCCAGTCCCGACGCCGACTCGACCTTCGAGGGCTACGCCGCCCTCGACTGGGCGCGCGACTACCCGGGCGAGCACATCTGGAAGGTGCGGAAGGAGTCGTTCTGAAGCAAGGGGTGTCCGCTGCGTTGGCGGCGGTCGGCCTCGTGGCCGCGATGTGGTTGGCCCCGCCGCTGACGCTGGCTGCGCCCGATCCGCGACCGAACGTCTTGATCGTGCTCACCGACGATCAAACGCTCGATACGCTGCCGACGACCCCGGCGGCCATGCCGTGGTTCCAGTCGCAGCTGCAGGATCCCGCGGGGCATTGGTTGTGGTTTTCCAACGCGGTCGTGTCGACGCCGCTGTGCTGTCCGTCGCGCTCGACGATCCTCACCGGGCAGTACGACACGCGCACCGGCGTGCGGGATAACACCCAAGGGCAGAACCTCGACGACACGAACACCTTGCCGGTGTGGCTCGACGATGCGGGCTACACAACCGGCCTGGTCGGCAAGTACCTCAACGTGTATCCGTGGGGTCGCGCGCCGTTCATACCACCCGGTTGGGACCGATGGTTCGCCAAGGAGAACGCGAACGAATCGACGGCGTACTACGACTACGACGTCGTCGATCAAGGGGTGGTTCGTCACTACGGAGCGATGCCCCAGAACTATGCGACCGACGTGCTCGCCGAGCAGGCGGTGCGATTCGTACAGGACGCGCCGAGCGGTGAGCCGTGGTTCCTGTACTTCAGCCCGAACGCTCCACACCTGCCATGGGTGCCGGCCCCGCGACACGCGGGCGCGTTCCGCGATGTGCAACCGCCGATCCCGACCCTCGAGGTGCTGAACGACGTCGCCGGCAAACCCGACTACGTGCGGAACCTGCCGCCCAAGACAAGGGCGGATCGCCAGGCGTACGTAGAAGCGGATCGCAACGAACGAGCGATGCTGCTGTCGGTCGACGAGGCGTTCCACGCGCTGGTGGACGCGGTCGCCGCCCGGGGTGAACTCGACAACACGGTGATCATCTTCCTGACTGACAACGGGTATTCGTTCGGGCTGCATCGACTCGACGGGAAGCGCTACCCGTACACGCCCTCGATCGGCGTGCCCTTCGCGATCCGCACGCCGTGGGCGCCGGCGGGCACCGTCAACGATCTGGTCGCCAACCTGGATATCGCAGGCACCGTCGCCGAGCTGGCGGGAGTGCGGGTTGGGCTCCCTCAAGATGGCGTCAGCTTGGTGCCGGCGTTGTTCGGAGCACCGATCGAGCCTCGCCGCGGCGTCTTCCTCGACGTGGCCGGCGACGCCTACGTCCCGGCCTGGCAGGGCGTGCGAACGCGATCCTACGTCTACGTGCACAACGGTGACGGGTTCGAGGAACTGTACCGCAGCAGCGACACGTTCCAGCTGCACAATCTTGCTGCGGACCCGACGGCGTCACGACTCCTCACGCGTGCACGGCACCTGCTCGCCGGTCTCGCCCTCGAGGCGCAGGGGTAGACTCGGCGCGATGCAGGGTCGGCCTCCGATCATCCGTCGGGCATCCTCGCGACGACCCACGCGCGCGCAGCTGGCGCGCCGACGCGCGGGGGTGGCAGTCGTGCTCGTCCTCGCACTCATCGGCGCCTGGCAATTCTGGCCCACGAGCAGCTCGCCTGGCAAAGATGTGGCCCAGCCAACCGAGACGGGTAGTGGCGGCCCCTCAGGCAGCGCTTCTGCGAGCCCCAGCACGATCGTGCCCGGCGAGAACCCGATCCAGCACGTGATCTTCCTCGTGAAAGAGAACCACTCGTTCGACAACTACTTCGGGTCCTACCCGGGCGCCGACGGAGCGACCGAGGGCCCGACCCTGCAATGCGACAACGGTTATGCGCCGGGCGAAACGGTGCCGCTGACACAGGCGCCATACCTGTATCCGCACGACCTCGGCCACGCGTTCTCGCCCGGACTGACCGCGATCAACGGCGGCAAGATGAACGGCTTCAATTGCGTGACCTACGGCGACGATCTCACCGGGTATACGCAGTTCGACCGCAAGTCGTTGCCGGCCTATTGGTCGCTGGCCGACCGGTTCGTACTGGCCGATCACTTCTTCACGTCGATGTACGGCCCGACGTTTCCCGAGCATCTGTACACCGTGGCCGCGCAGGCCTACGGCATCGTCGACAACAAGACGACGACCGATCACGTGGGCAACTACTGCGACGATCCGACCGAACACACGCGAAGGTTTCCGACCGAGGATCTGACCGACAAAGACGTCAAGACGATCATGCGTCTGGAGACCCGTGTGCTCGATGACCCCGGCAACTTCTACCGGATCGCGGCGTATTGGGTCGACACGCCGACCTGCGTCGACATCCCCGTGCTGCCCGATCAGCTGCGGAAGGCGGGGATCAGTTGGAAGTACTACGCGACGCCCGACATCTGGATGAATGCCATGCAGGCGATCAGGCACGTGCGGTTCGGGCCGATGTGGAGCAAGGTCCAGGACCCCGAGACGATCCTGACGGACCTGCGGAACGATCGACTGCCCGCGGTCTCGTGGTTGATCCCGCCGGAAGGGAATCCGAACGAACATCCGGGCGGTGGCGTGAACATCTGCATCGGGGAGAACTGGACGGTCCAGTACCTCAACGCGATCTTCGCCTCCGACGCCTGGTCGTCCACCGCGGTCGTGATCGTGTGGGATGACTTCGGCGGCTTCTACGATCACGTCGCACCGCCGCACTACGACATCATGGGACTCGGGCCGCGTACGCCTGCGCTGATCATCTCCCCGTACACGTTGGCCGGTGAGAACCCCGACGGCGGGTCGATCGACTCAACGGTGTATGAGTTCTCCAGCGTGCTGCGGTTCATCGAGGATCTGCACGGGCTCGAGCCGATGACCGATCGGGACGCGCAGGCATCGCCATTGGCGGGGGCGTTCGACTTCACGCAGCCACCGCGCTTGGACGTTCCGAGATTGCGCGAGCGCACCTGTCCCACGTCGTGAAGCGGATCGCAACGGCATTGGCGCTCGCGCTGGTCGCCCCGCTCCTCATCGCCGCGACCGACCCCGCCGGGGACCTCGTCGCGTGCGACGGATCGGGGGCGGTGACCGGCGGTGGCCCCGACATCGTCGGCGTCGAGGCCGCCGCGGACGAGCTGGGCTCCGTCGCCGTGTGGCGGCTGCACTTCCCCGAGCCGCTGCGCAGCGATGCGATCAACCGGGACGACCCGATCCGCGTGGTGGTCCTCGTGCGCGACCCGCGCGTTCGCGGGGTGACGATCGGCGGCTACCCGGGCGTGAACCGGATCGTGTCGTGGGTGGGCACCGCCCCCGATGCGCCCGTGCGGATCCGACTCGTGCCCGAACACAGCACGACCCCCTTCAACGCACCCGTCATCGATGGCGCGACGCTGGAGATCCGCATCCCGGGCCGCTTGCTCGTGGGCGAGGCCGCCGACGGTTCCGCCGACGTGGGACGCGCGCGCTGGCGGCTGATCGTGCGGCAGGGCGACGCTTGCGACGAGGTCGGACGAGGTGTACCCAGCCTGCGATTTAGCGCTGCGGAGCAGGGTTCGGTCACCGCCCCGCCCGGGTCTCCACCGCCCGCCGGTGGGCAAGGTGGCCTCGCCTCCCAGGGGTCGGGGGTCGGTCGTGCGATGCTCGTGATCGCCCTATCCGTGTTCGTGGTGGGAGCGCTCGCCTTCGGCGCTCGAAAGCGCTGGACGCGGTAGCGATCCCCGTTCAAGCCCCTTGCACCGCAGACCGACGTTTCGGAGTGAGATGGAAGGCAACAGCCACGTGGTCGATGAGGGCCGGTGGGTCGCGTTCCGCGATCGACCGGGAGTTTCCAGCGTGTCGTCACTGGCTGCCGGCCTGCCGATCGCCCTCGGGTGGCGCGGAGTATTCGTGCCGCACGTCGAGGGATTGGACGAGTTCGACCGGATCGTCCAACACGCCGCTGACCTGGGCGATGCGGCGCTCGGCGTGTGGCACATCGACGAGATCGCATACGGGGTTGCGGCTGCCCGCAAGGCCGAGCCCATCCGGTTCTTGCTCAACACCGATCCGCATCACGCGACCGAGACGGCATCGGATGCGGTGACCCACTGCGACATCGGGACAAGCGTGTCGCGCTGGTACCAGCGCAATGCCCAGTCGCTCGCGGAGTGGTCGGTGCACGCACCGCGCACCGCCGACCCACTGGAGTGCAAGACGGTGTTGGAGATGCGCGACGGCGACCTCGATGCGACCCTCTGCGCGTTGTTCGGCATGGCGGTGCCCGTCCAACGCCCTGCCGATCCCGCCGATGATGCGTTCCGAGCGCGCGCGGAACTGGCGCGCGCAGCGGAGCGCCGGCGGGAGCGCCGCCAGCCGCACGTCGCCTGGTAGCTCGCGCTAGGCGTCGACCGCGATGCCCTGCTCGGCGGACAACGCCGCGAGCAGGTCGTCGAGCCCGGCGGCGATCTCTTGCCGCCACCATTCCTGTCCGTCCTCGGGCAAGGTGTAGATGGGGTCGTAGTAGTGATACCGGCGGGTGAGCGCCTGTGGGTCGGCCGCCTCGATCCCGGTCTTGTAGTTCTTGCGCCAGTAGCTGATCCCGCGGGTGTGGTCGTAGTCCTCGAGCATGTGCACCCAGCGCTTGCCGACGAACGGCACGTCACAGACGAATCGCGGCGTCGCGAAGCCGGGCAGGTACCCCAAGATGGCGTACTGCAGGTTCTGAGCCTCTGCCACCGACAACCGCCAGTGCTCGGCGTTGGGGATCATGTCGCACATGTAGAAGTAGTACGGAAGGATCTTCCCGTGATCCAACAACGTGAAGCACAGGTCGAGCAGCTGACCTGGTGAGGTGTTGACGCCGCGCAGCAGCACGCCTTGATTGCGCACGTCGCGGTATCCCATGTCCAGGAGCTTGCGCACGGCGGTACCGACCAGCGGCGTCACCTGCTGCGCCGCGTTGACATGCGTGTGGAGCGCGACGTCGACGTCGCGCTCACGCGCGCGGGTGGCGATCGCGTCGTAGGCGGCCAGCACGTCGTCCTGCAGGAAATGCTGCGGGATGCCCATCAACCCCTTGGTCGCGATGCGGATGTCGCGGATGTTCTCGATGTCCATCAGCTTGAACAACCACTCCTGCAGCCGCTTGGCCGGCACGTTGGCCATGTCGCCGCCGGAGACGACCACGTCGCGCACCTGGGGTGTCACCCGAAGGTAGTCGAGCATCGCCTCCCAGCGATCGTTCTGCTTCATCTCGAATTTGTACTTCAGGACCTGGAGCGTGTCGTTGCCGACGAGGTCCATGCGCGTGCAGTGGCCGCAGTACTGCGGACACGTCGGGATCAGCTCGGCCAGCACCTTGGTGGGGTAGCGGTGCGTGAGGCCCTCCACCGCCCACATATCGGCTTCGTGCAAGGAGTCGCGACTCGACAAGGGGTGGCTCGGCCAGTCCGGCTCGCGCTCGGACAACGCCGGCGCCATGTATCGGCGGACCGGGTCGGCGTACAGGTCGGCCTCGAGCATCGTGTTGATCATCTGGGGCGGGATCAACATCGACATCGTGGCGCGCTCTTGTTGGTCGCGCTCGATGTCGGTGAACAGCTCGTCGGTCAGGTGCTCGCCGAGCGCTTCCTTGAACTCCTTGAGGTTCTTCACGCTGTGGGCCCGCTGCCACTGGGCTGACTCCCACTGCTCCTTGGTCACGTCCCGGTAGCCGGGCAGCCGTGTCCAGTCGGGCTCGACGTACTCGCGCTTCAGGGGATAGGAGAAGGGCTGATCACCGGCGTGCGCTTGGGCCTCGCGGTGACCCGGGCGGACGTTCGAGGGCTGGGGGTGGAATTCCACGCTCACGGCGACACCTCCTGAGTGGTCGGGCGCGGATACTGGGGACGCTCTCCGACCGCGCATCGGATGTTCTTCGGCGATAGCCGATGATACCCGCAAATCATCCGGAGTGAGGAAGACAAGACCGAAGGATATTCGGTTGGGGTTCTAAGGACGAGGCCTAGCGACGGCCGCCCGGGCCGCCACGACCGTCGCGCCGGGGGCGTCGCTGGTCGCGGATCTCCGGGCCCTTCTTGGGCAGACGTGCCTTCATCGGCGCGTGTCCGGTGCGTTCGAAGCGGATACGGATGTACTCGGGCGATTGCGTTCGCTCCATCTCACGCCATCCGTTGGCCAGCAAGTGTTTCAGGCGAGCATCGGCGGTCTTGCGGAGCTTATCCCCACCCGGCACCTTCACGTAGAGGTGCTCGTGGATAGTCTCTTTGTAGTCCGACATCGTCCGAACAGGGTAGCAGGCTCCATCCGGTGCCTAGCCCAAACGGTTCACCCCGGCTACAGCGGTCGCGAACCGCGACCGATGCCCATCGGGTGACGGCAACCGAGGCGCGGGGGGCCGGTCGCGACGCATCCGGGGACGACCTCCGGGCGTTGTTGGCTGGTGATGATTGGGAGAGCAAGCTTCCGGCGGCATTGGCATCCCTCGGTGAGTCCATCGGTGCCGACCGCTGCTACCTGTTCGAGAACCTTCGAGGGGCCGATGGGCGCTTGTGGATGGATCTTGCGGCCGAGTGGGTGGCCGCGGGATTCCGGTCGCTGTTCCAGGACCCCCAGAGCCATCTGCATCCGTACTACCCGGACTATCAACACTGGATCGATGTGGTTGGAACCGGCGGTGAGATCGTCGGCTCGGCGGAGCTGATGGACGAGCCTGCCCGCGGCGCGCTCCTGGCTGAGGGGACCGCATCGACCTGGCAGGCGCCGGTCATGACGGCGGAAGGATGGTGGGGGTTCGTCGGGATCGACGCCGCGGTCGAGCGAGCGTGGAGTGGTGCCGACGGTGATGCGCTTCGCAGGTTGGCCGACGCGGTGGGCAGCGCCGTCGATCGCACCGGCGTGCTCGACGAAGCGAGGATGCGACAGGACCGGTTTCGCTCGCTCGTGGAGGAAGGGCCGCTGGTGACCTACATCGACGCCCCCGACGACGCCGCCACCTCGCTGTACGTCAGCCCCCAGATCGAGGGCCTGGTCGGCTACAGCGTCGAGGAGTGGATGGGCGATCCAGATCTGTGGCCACGGATCCTGCATCCCGACGATCGTGCGAGAGCGCTCGCCGAGAACGCCCGGCACAACGAGACCGGTGAGCCGTTCCAGCTCGAGTACCGGATGTTTCATCGTGATGGGCGGATCGTGTGGGTGCATGACCAAGCGCGTGTGACGCGCGACGCTCGCGGCAAGACGAAGTACTCCCAGGGCGTGATGCTCGACATCACCGGCCGCAAAGCGACCGACGAGCAGGTCGCGTTCCGCACGTATCACGACGAGCTCACCGGTTTGCCGTCACGTGAGATGTTCGAAGAGCTGGTCGAGTTGTCGGTGGCTCGTGCGCGGCGTCATGACGGCGCGGTGGCGGTGTTGTGCGTCGACCTCGTCGACTTCCGGTTGGTCAACGACTCGCTCGGCCATCGGGCAGGCGATGACCTGCTGATCGCGGTGGCCGACCGCCTGCGCGAGGCGACCCGGGAAACCGACCTCGTTGCGCGTCGCGGCGGCGATCAGTTCTTGTTGTTGCTCGGCGATCTGGATCGCGACGAGTCCGGCCCCGACGGTGCCGTCCTGCGGGCCGAATCGGTGGCGCAGCGGATCCAAACGTCGCTCGCTGAACCGTTCAGCGTCGACGGGACCGAGGTCTACATCGGCGCCGGGGTCGGTATCAGCCTGTTCCCGCGTGACGCGGAAGACGCCGGCGCCCTGCAGCGCAATGCGGAAGCGGCCATGTTCGAAGCCAAGCGCACCGGCGGCGTCAACTACGTTCTCTCCGCAGGGCTCGACGCGGATTCGGGTGCCCGGCTGCACTTCGTGACCCGGCTTCGAAAGGCCGTGGACGCGCAGCGCTGGACGCTCTACTACCAACCGGTGGTCGATCTCGAGGACGGTCGGATGGTCGGTGTCGAGGCGCTGATCCGGTGGATCGAGCCGGACGGCACGATCATCCCGCCCAACGACTTCATCCCGCTTGCCGAAGAGCTCGGCCTGATCGAGCGTATCGGCGACTGGGTCGTGCGGGAGTTGACCTATCAGGTGACCGCGTGGCGCGACCTCGACATCGACCTCGAGGTCGGTTTCAACCTGTCGCCGCGCCAGTTCTGGCAGCCGGATCTCGCACGTCGGATCCAGCACGAGTTCCTTACGGGCGGCGTCGACCCGGCCAGGGTGATGGTCGAGGTGACCGAGAGCTCCGCGATGATGGATCCCGATCGAGCGCAGGACATCTTGCACGAACTGAACGCGGCCGGATTCTCGATCGCGATCGATGACTTCGGCACGGGGTACTCGTCGCTGTCGCGGTTACGCACGATGCCGGTACGCGTACTCAAGATCGATCGCTCGTTCGTGTCGAACGTGCACGCCGATCGTCAGGCGTCCTCGATCGTGACGGCGTTCCTGGAGCTCGCCGACGGTCTCGACCTCATCACCCTCGCCGAAGGCATCGAAACGCCGGAGGAGCTGGCGTTCCTGCGCGACCGCGGCTGCAAGCTCGGACAGGGCTTCTACTTCTCCAAACCCGTCCCGCCCGAAGAGATCATCGCCTACGCCTTCGGTGGGATTCCGACCGCCGCGGCCTTGCGCAGCGCCTAGCCCGCGCGCGCTTCGCGCGCGCGCGAAACGATCGACGCCGCATCGATGCCGGCCCACGCGCGCAACTGCTCGGGCGTCGCCGACCCGGGCATCTCGGTGACGCCCAGCTTGACCACCCGGCCGTGCAGCGGCGCTTGCGACAGGGCGTCGAGCACGGCGTCGCCGAGCCCGCCCTCGATCCGATGGTCCTCGACCACGACGATCGCGCCGGTGTCGTGTATCGCGCGGCGCAAGGTAGCGCCGTCGATGGGTTTGACGCTGTAGCAGTCGATCACCCGTGCCGAGATGCCCTCTACGCTCAGGATGTCGCGAGCGGCCAGGCATGCGTGCAGCGTCACGCCGGCTCCCACCAGCGTCACGTCGTCGTCGTCGCTGGATGCGAGGGTCTTGGACCCGCCGATGGGAAACGCCTCCGACGCGTCGTACAGCACGGGCGTCGCTTCGCGCGTGGTTCGGATGTAGGAGATGCCGCGCAGTCGGGCCATCTGCTCGACCAGCGCGACCGTGCTCGCACCGTCGCTGGGGTACAGCACCGTGGAACCGTTCAGCGCCCGGAACATCGCGAGGTCTTCGACGGCCATCTGCGAGGGTCCGTCCTCGCCGATCGACACCCCTGCGTGCGAGCCGCACAGGCGCAGGTCGGCGCGACTGATCGCGCCCATGCGGATCTGATCGGCGGCTCGGGTCAAGAACGCGCCGAACGACGCAGCGAACGCGGTCTTGCCCAGCGCCTGCAACCCGGTCTGCACGCCCACCATGCACTGTTCGGCGATGTACA
>JANMPG010000227.1:0-4036 GCA_031369745.1 Actinomycetes bacterium | reverse complement strand
TCGACCGGATCCTCGAGGCGGGTCGTCGCGCGCCTTCGTCGATGAACGAGCAGCCGTGGGACTTCGTCGTCGTCACCGAGCGCGAGCACCTCGCACGGCTTGCCGACGTATGGCGGTACGGCGAGCATATCGGCGGGGCGGCCGCCGCGGTCGCGATGGTGTCGGCCGCCTCGCAGGGCCCGGATAGCCGCGAGAGCATCGCGTTCGACATGGGTCAGGCCGCGATGAGCATGATGCTCGTCGCGGCCGATCGGGGGATCGGCAGTTGCCACTCCGCGGTGGGCGATCAAGGCATCGCGCGCGACGTACTTGGTTTCGGCCGCGATCGCGAGTGCGTGATCATCCTGTCGTTCGGCTACCCCGCGGGCCGGGGCCTGACGCCGGTCGCCGCGCCCGACCGCCGAGCCTTCGACGACGTCGTGCACCGCGAGCGCTGGTAGCGAGCGCATGGGCGTCATCCCGTTCTACGGCGCCGAGCAGCCCGAGATGTTCGCGATCGAACGCCGGGCGATGGATCGCGACGGGCTCGTGCTCAAGACGCTTGACCGGCTGCTCCCCGCGGGCCGCATCCTCGACGTCGGTGCCGGAGACGGCTTCACGGCCGCACGGCTTCGCGGCCGGCGCTCCATCGTCGCGCTCGAGCCGTCGGCCGGCATGATCGCCAACGTCGGTTTCCTGTCGTGGGTGCGCGGCGACGCAGAACAGCTGCCCTTCGCTGATGGCATGTTCGACGCCGCGTACGCGACGTGGGCGTATTTCTTCTCTCGCGACTGGGACCCAACCCCAGGTATCACCGAGCTCGACCGAGTCGTGCGCCCGGGGGGCGTGCTCGCGATCGCCGACAACCTGGGCGACGACGAGTTCTGTTCGCTGGCCGACCAGGACATCAGCGCGGATCCGGCGTTCTGGGCGGCGCAGGGCTTCCACTGCGAAGTGATCGAGACGTGCTTCCGATTCGAGGACCGAGCGGAGGCCGAGCGACTGCTGTCCTTCTTCTTCGGCGAGCGGGGGATGCGAACCGGTTCCACCGAGGTTGCGTTCCGGGTCGGTCTGTTCAGTCGTGCGAGCCGCGGCCCCGCAGCGAGCCGACGAGGCAAGGTGGAATGGCCGAGCACCGCAACGCGTTGAATCCCTGAGATGGCTGCCACGACCGAACGGATGCCCGCCGTATACCTGGGCCATGGGGCGCCGCCGCTGCTCGACGACCAGCTGTGGGTGTCGCAGCTTCGCACGTGGGCTGCAGATCTGCCGAAGCCGAAGGCGATCCTCGTCGTGTCCGCGCACTGGGAGTCGGCTCCGCTCACGCTCGGCGCGACCGTCGATGCCGCTCCTCTCACGTACGACTTCTACGGGTTCCCCCAGCGCTTCTACGACATGACGTACCGCTCACCCGGCGCGCCGGCGTTGGCCGCCCGCGTCAAAGCGAGCATGCCCGATCTGGAGACGGTCGCGGAACAACCCGATCGCGGGTTGGACCACGGGGCCTTCGTGCCGCTGATGGTCATGTACCCGGATGCCGACGTCCCCGTGCTGCAGATGTCGATGCCCGACCTCGACCCGGAGCACCTGTTCGAGATCGGCCGGCGGCTGCAGCCTCTGCGCGACGAGGGCGTGCTGATCATGGGCTCGGGCTTCCTCACGCACGGGCTGCCGTTCCTACGCGACTTCCGTCCCGACGCGCCGCCCCCGGGATGGTCCAAGGAGTTCGACCTGTGGGCCGCCGAGATGCTCGAACGCGGGGCGGTCGACGAGCTGATGAACTTCCGCAACGCGGCCCCGGGTATGCCGTATGCGCATCCGACGGTGGAACATTTCGCGCCGCTGTTCGTGACGCTGGGCGCAGCGAGCGACCCGGAGCAAGCTCCCGAAACGTCGATCGACGGGTTCTTCCTGGGCCTCGCCAAGCGTTCGTTCACCGTCGCGTAAGCAGTCAGGCGAACGTTCACGCGCCCGCAAGGACGGCGTGTGCATGTCGTAACCAGGGCCTGCCTAGCATCCGATGTGCAACCCGGGATGGAGGTGTGGCCGGTGCGCAACGGCCCACCATGAGTGAAGGAGCAGGCGTCATGAGAAGGATCTTGCTGACCGCGATAGTGGCCGGTCTCGCGCTGGTGCCGGCGACTGCCGCACTTGCACGAGTATCCGGACCCGCGTTCTTTGTGAACGGGGTCGCGTACCGCACCGTCGGCACCCCGACGGACCTCACGGGAACGGGAGCCCCAAACGACTCGTTCGACGTGATCTACCAGTTCTTCGGAGCCCAACCCAACGTCGCCACGGCGGCACCCGGCGATGCCGGCTACAACGGGGGTCGCTGGAAGGTGCACGGCCTTGCGTTCAACACCGACTACGCCACGACGCTGGCGGCACACGACGACGACCACAACGGCGTCATCGACACGAACGCCGAGGTGTGGGGCGCACTCGGCGACTCCAGTGCCGCCGGAGCCACCGATATCGGCGTCGTGAAGTCGTTCGAATGCCCGGTGATCCCGGTGCCCGTCGGGCGGTAAGGCAGCAACGGCCAACCAGACGCCCCGAGGCACGACAACGACCTATCGCGCCGTTGTCGTGCCTCGTAGGCTTCGGGCGGAAGGAGCCCGGATGCGCTGGCGCAGATTGACCTACGAGGCGGCTTACTTCGGTCACCCACCCTGGGACACGGGGATCCCACCGCCCGAGCTGGTCGATCACATCGAGGGGCGTGCCGCACTTCCCGCCGGCCGCGCGTTGGATATCGGTTGTGGAACCGGGACTTCCTCTCGATACCTCGCCGCGCACGACTGGCAGGTGGTCGGGGTCGACTTCTCCAGGGGCGCGATCCGCAGGGCGAAGGCGGCGGGCGATGCCACGGGGGCGATCACGTATCGCCGCGCCGACATCACCCATCTGGCCAAGGCTGGTGTCTCCGGCCCGTTCGATCTGGTCTTCGATATCGGATGTTTCCACTCGGTGGAGCCGGCCAAGCGCGATGCGTACGTGGCGAGCGTCGCCGCGGTCAGCCGCCCCGGCACCACCATGCTCCTGTTCGGATTCGACCGGGAAGGCACCCCCGGGCTGCGGGAACCAGAGGTTCGTCGCAGGTTCGGCCCCCGGTTCGAGGTCGAGCGCCTGCACGCCGACCGCCCGCCGGCCTCCGACTCGGGCGCCTGGTTCCGACTGCGGGCCACCGGGGCTTGAACCCAGGCCGCCTTGCCGCTTGGCACTCTCGTGGCTATCCTGTTAGCACTCACGCCCTACGAGTGCTAACAGGCTCTCCGGGCGGACCATCGGATACCCAGCAAGAAGGAGGGACCACACGGATGGCGGACTTCAAGCTCCAGCCGCTCGAGGACCGGATCGTCGTGCAGGCGAGCGAGGGTGACCAGACCACCGCGTCTGGCCTCGTGATCCCCGACACCGCAAAGGAAAAGCCTCAGGAAGGCACCGTCGTGGCCGCCGGCCCCGGCCGGTGGAACGAAGACGGCGACGGCCGCGTCGCGCTCGACGTGAAGGTCGGCGATGTCGTCATCTACTCGAAGTACGGCGGCACGGAAGTCAAGGTCGACGGCGAGGAATATCTCGTGCTGTCCGCCCGTGACGTGCTCGCGGTACTCAACAAGTAAGGGAGGCCCACGTTGGCTTCGAAACTGCTGAAGTTCGGCGAGGAAGCACGGCGCGGCCTTGAGGCCGGCGTCGACAAGCTCGCCGATGCGGTCGCCATCACGCTTGGGCCCAAGGGCCAAAACGTGGTGCTCGACAAGAAGTGGGGCGCCCCCACGATCACGAACGACGGCGTCACGATCGCCAAGGAAGTCGAGCTGGACGACCCATGGGAGAACATGGGCGCGCAGCTGACGAAGGAAGTCGCCACCAAGACGAACGACGTCGCCGGTGACGGCACCACCACGGCAACCGTGCTCGCTCGCGCCATGGTCAAAGGCGGCATGAAGAACGTCGCCGCCGGTGCCAACCCGATGGCGCTCAAGCGCGGCATCGAAAAGGCGGTCGAGTCGGCCGTCGAGGCGATCAAGAACCAGGCCAAGGACGTGGAGTC
>JANMPG010000218.1:0-3279 GCA_031369745.1 Actinomycetes bacterium | reverse complement strand
TAGGAGGTGCCCTTGCGGAGCACTTCGTCGGGCGTCGGCGCGCGGTCGAATTGCGGCTTCGCCACGTCGGCCGCCGGTGGCACCTTGGCTCCGCACGCCACCTTCTCCGTCGTCGGGGCGCCAGGTGGAACCGTGCCGATCTGCGTCGGCTCCGACGCAGTCGAGCCCGAGGTGGACGCGGTCGGCAGTGGTGTCGCGCTGCCCCCAGCGACATCCTTGTCGTTGCGGGAGAGCAGCCCGATACCGAGCAGGATCAACAACACGACGCCGATCGCGCCGCCAACACCGAGCGCGGCCTTCTTGTTGCGGTCCGCTTGGCGGCGCGCCTGGCGGCGGCGCTCCGCGTTCTTCGCAAGATGACGGTCGCGGGAAGGCTTGGGCATAGGGGGCAAAGGTTACCGAACGCCGAGCGTATCCAGGGCGAGCCCGTGCAAGATGTCGGTTTCCGACACGAGGGTGCGCTCGAAGCCGAACCGACGCATCGTTTCGAGCAGGATCAAGCCGCCCGCCACGATCACGTCGCCGCGGCCCGGCGCCATGACGGGGATCGCCGCGCGTTGCAGGTTCGTCATCGTGGCCAGGTCCGCGACGATCGCCTCGGCCGCGGCGAGGGACAGCCAGGTTCGGTGCGTGGCCTCCGGGTCGTATCGGTCCAGCCCAAGCGCCATCGCCGCGATCGTCGTGCCCGTACCTGCCACCGACACGAACGTGCGAGCCGTGTGGATCTCCGCGACGCGGACCTCCGCCTGATCGAGGGTCTCGGCGATGCTGCGCCTGGCGGCGTCCAGCTCGGCTGCGCTCGGCGGGTCGCTGCGCATGTGTCGTTCGGTGAGGCGCACCGACCCCATCTGCGTGCTCACGGAATGCTCGGCCGCACCGGGGTTGCGGCCGAGCACGAACTCGGTTGATCCACCGCCGATATCGACCAACAGGAACGGCCCGTCCGCCGGCGACAGGCCACGCGTCCCGCCGAGGAAAGCCAGTCGCGCTTCCTCCGTGCCGTCGATCACCTCCGGGTCGGTTCCGGCGTGGCGGCGAACCATCTGGGTGAACGCCTCGCGGTTCGCGGCATCGCGGACCGCGCTCGTGGCCGCCACGCGGATCCGACCCGCCGCGAGCGCACGCGCGCGCCGGCAGTACCGCGCGAACACCGCCTCCGTTCTCGCCAGCGCGTCTGCGTCCAGCAGGCCCGTGGCGTCGACCCCCTCGCCGAGTTTCGTGATGATCATGTCGGTGGCAAGCTCGATCGGCTCGCCGTCGAGATCTCGCTCCACGACCAACAGACGACATGAGTGGGTGCCTTGGTCGACCACGGCGATGCGGTGGCCGACGGTTCGCTCCGGATGGATCGGCTCGACCTGCTCGGCGACCCACGCGCCCACGACGTCGTCGCCGCCGGCCAGATGGTTCGCAAGATGCGCGTGCAGGCACTTCAGCCCGCGCCTCGTACCCCCGACGCCACCCCACTCCCGAGCCTCGGGCAACAGCCGCGCGCGATCGTCGGCCGCGTCGGCATGCCCACGCTCGAGCGCTGCGCGGAACTCCGCATCCGCGTCGAAGCGCTCGTTGAGACGGCTGATCCAGCCTTGGGATTCCACGCGCGATACGGCTTTGACGGCCTCGGGGCACGTCAACCAATACGTCGTGGGGAACGGGGCGCCCTCGACATCTCGCGGCTGGTTGCGGATCACCGTCGGATGTCCGCCGACACAGCGCGCGACCACGTCGAATCGGGTCGTCGGCTCGCGACCGAGTTGCGCACGGACCTGCTCGAGGTCGGATCTTCGCAGCTCGGGCGGCACCGCGCCCTCGGCTACTTGCGCTTGTGCTCGGTGGCGCGGCGGAAGTCGACCTGTCGCTCTTCGCTCTGCTTCATGAACTTCTTCAGCATCGTTTCGAACTCGGGATCGCCGCCGCGTCGCGAAGGCCGCGGAGGGGCGGGGTCTTGGAGCGCCTTGATCGACAGGTCGATCTTGCCATCGTCTTTGATCGCGACGACCTTGGCTTCGACGGCGTCCCCCTCGCGGAGATGGTCCCGGACGTCCTTGACGTAGTTTCGGTCGATCTCGGAGATATGGACCAGGCCCATGCGCCCGTCCTCGAGTTGCAGGAACGCGCCGTAGTTTTCGATACGCGCAACGGTCGCGGTGATCGTGGCGCCGACCTCGATAGCGATCTGGCTCTCCTCCCGTTCACGCTCGAGCTTGCCCCGAGACAGGCGCCAAGTGTGCGCGAGAGGGAACCCGCACGTCAATGCGCCTGTGCACCTCGATCACGAAGCCAGACGCCGGCTACTGCCCCGATGGCTGCGGCACCCAGGGCACACAGCCACCCGAGCCCGGCGATCTCGAGGCTGCGGGCCTCGCGTTGCTCGACCTCGAGCATGGAGCGGGCGGCCACCACGGTTCCGCCCGGATACGCGACGGCCACCGTGGCGAAACGCAAACCGTCTCGAGGCTCCCAGGTGATCGCCAACCGACCGTTCGCAGCGTCGGTCAGCACGCTGTCGGGCACGACCGGGGCATGGCCCTCGAACGTCCCGGTTGATGCCCGCGGCGCGCCGTCCTCGCCGTAGACGACGAGCCATGGAGCCAGACTCGTCGCGATGTCGACCGGCGTGCCGGACGCCACCTGGCTCGGATCGACGCCCGCAGCGAGCGCGGCCGCCGCGTCGCTTGCCATCTGGACCTGCGGATCGTCGGCGTCGGATCGCTGGACCTGCTGGACCCCGGCGTAGACCGTGAGCGACAACACGGTCGCTGCGCCTGCCACCGGTAACCACAGCGCGAGCGAGCGACGGAACCAGTGTGCGCCCATCATGGCCTCCTGTCGGCTGAAGCTCGTCGAGCGTGACAGGTTCGTGTTGCGCCGGCGCGAACGCAACATGGCGTTCCCGTAACATCGACGCATGCACGTACGGCGCTTCGACGACCCGGCCGCCTACACGCAGCACGTTGCGCCGCTGCTGCTTCGAGCTCCGGCCCGGCACAACCTATTCCTGGGACTCCTCGACGTGCTCCGGCGGCATCCAGCGATCTACCCGACCTTCCACCTGTGGGCCGCCGAGAGCGGCGAGGAGGTGGTCGGCGCCGTCATGCAGACGCCGCCACACGATGTCGTGTTGGCCCGACCGACGGCGGCGGGCGCCGTCGAGGCACTCGCGGCCGCTGTTGCCGGCGAAGGCGTCCTGGTCCCGGGAGTGCTCGGCGGTGTCGAGGACGCGCAAGCGTTCGCCCAGTCGTGGACCGCGCGTCACGGCGGCGCGGTCAACCCCGGAAC
>JANMPG010000217.1:0-8464 GCA_031369745.1 Actinomycetes bacterium | reverse complement strand
TCGCCGATGCGTCGGGCGATCGCGGGGAATCTGGAGCGGCAGGCGGCGATCCCGCAGGTCACGACCTTCCGCACGGTGGATTGTTCGGCGCTGCAGATGTTCCGGCGTGCGTTGGAGGTAACGCCGTTGCCGGTGATGGTTGCTGCGCTGGTGCGGGTGGTGGGTGATCATCCGGTGCTCAACGCTGGTTGGGGTGGGGATCACCTCGTGATGAGGACCGGGGTGCATGTGGGGTTGGCGGCGGACACGGAACGGGGGCTCGTCGTTCCCGTGTTGCGTTCGGCCGAGACGTTCGGTATCGCGGCGATCGCTGAGGAGATCAAGCGACTTGCGGAGGCTGCGCGCGATGGCGCGCTTGCTCCCGACGAGCTGACCGGCGCCACGATCGCGGTGAGCAACACGGGGTCGTACGGATCGGAGGCGGGCACGCCGATCTTGTCGCCGGGCACGAGCGTCACGCTTGCCTTCGGTGTGATCGCGGATCGGGCGCTGGTCGCTGACGGAGCCGTCGTCGCCCGCCCGGCGGCGACGATCTCGCTGACCTTCGACCACCGGGTGCTCGACGGCGCTGCCGCCGGACGTGCGCTGTCGGATCTCGTTGCGCTGCTACAGTCGCCCGAACGTTTGGGGGAGCTGCCTCGATGAAGATCGCCTCGTTGCTGCCGTCCGCGACGGAGATCGTCTACGCCCTCGGATCGGGCGACGACCTGATCGGGGTGACCGACGAGTGCGACTTCCCGCCGGCGGCCGTCACGAAGCCGGTGATCAGCCGAAGCGCGCTGTCCCAAGGTCACCTGCAGACGCCGCGCGAGATCGACGATGCCGTCCGCGCGAAGGTCGGGGCGCAACAGCCGCTGTACCAACTCGACGTCGATCTGCTGCGCCGTGAGCAGCCGGACGTGATCTTGACGCAGGACCTGTGTCGCGTGTGCGCCGTGCCCAGCGGACAGGTGCGACAGGCCCTCGACCAGATCGGGCTACCCGACGCGCAGGTCGTGTCCCTCGATCCGAACACCCTCGATGAGGTGATCGCCACGATCGGCGCCGTGGGGGCCGTCATCGACCGCACCGGCAAAGCAGATGAGCTGATGGCCGTGCTTCGCCAACGGGTGGCAGCGGTGAGGGAGACGGCCAAGCGCCTGCCGAGCGTCAGCGTGTTCGCGCTCGAGTGGTCCGACCCGCCCTTTTCCGCGGGCCACTGGATCCCGGGCATGATCAGCGCGGTCGGCGGCACGCCGGTCCTTGCCGACGATGCCTCGCCGAGCCGCGAGACCGCCTGGCACGAGATCCGTGACGCGCTGCCGGAGGTCATCGTGTTCATGCCGTGCGGCTACTACTTGGAGGAAGCCGAGGAAGAGGCCGGCAACTTCCTGAAGCAGCCCGAGTTCGCCGATACGCCGGCAGCGCGCAACGGCAACGTGTACGCGGTCGACGCCACGTCGTTCTTCTCACGTCCGGGGCCGCGACTGGTCGACGGCGTGGAGATCCTCGCGTGGGCCGCCCACCCCGACTCCTACCCCACTCCGCCGAGCGGCTCGATCGCCAAGCTCAGGTAAGCCGCCTGACCGTCGAGATGGAGGCCTCGGCGCTGTTCGCGATCGCTGCGTTCCGCGATGCTGTTGTTCCAGATCGCGGCCGAGGCGGGCCTCGCCCTTTAGTACCCTGACCGGCCTGATGAAGGGCCAGAATCTCGTCACTCCCGAGGACCTCGGCAAGCGAGTGACGTTCCAGTTCGAACTGCCGAACGGTTTCACGTCGGAAGCCGTCGGGGTGTTCGAGCGCTGGGATCGGGCCGCAGAGACCTACCTCGTCCGCAAGAAGGACGGCACGCAGGTTCGCGTGCCCGCCCGCGGCGTTCGATTCGGAAAGGTGATCCCCTCGTGAGCGAGCAACTCCCAACCGCACTGATCCGCCTTCGTCTCGGCCAGGAGGACGCCCACTACGGCGGCAACCTCGTCGCCGGCGCCACGCAGCTGAAGATCGTGGGCGACCTGATCACCGAGCTCGCGATGCGCTACGACGGCGACGAGGGCTTGTTCCGCGCCTACGAATCGGTTGAGTTCCTAGCGCCGCTGTACGCGGGCGATTGGATCGAGGGCCGTGGCAAGATCGTGAGCGTCGGCAACTCCAGTCGCAGGTGCGAATTCGAGATCTTCAAGATCGCGGTGGCGCTCACCGACATCAGCGAGTCAGCCGCGGAGTTCCTCGACGCGCCGATCTTGACGATGACGGCGGTCGGCACCACGGTCGTGCCGAAGGCACACCAGCGCTTCAGTCACTGAACGCGGCGGCCAGCTGCGGGTTCAAGATCGCGGTCGACCCCTGCGCCCGGCCTTCCAGCACCGCCTCGCAGTGGTGTAACAGGCCGACACGAGCGAGGAAGATCGCGCGGTCGGCCGTTCCATCGTCCCCCGCGGGCCCTCGATACGCGGCGGCGACCTCATGGGCGAACGACGGACCGAGCCACAACACGAGCCCGCCGATGTCGACCGCCGGGTCGGCGATCGCCATGTCCGCCCAGTCGATCAATGCGGTCACCCGCGTGCCGTCCTCGCTGACGAAGATGTGCTCGCCCTTGAGGTCGGCGTGACACACGACGCCCTTGCTCGCCTTGCCGGCCGTTTCGGGCAGCGGGGAGATCAGGAATGAATCCACCGCATTGCCGGCAACCTTGCGCGCCCAGGCGATCGCTCCCTCTCCCACGTCGATGCCCGTGTCGAGGTCGATCGTTCGTTTGCGGACGCCGGCGGCCTTGGCCTTCGACACCGGCATCGAGTGCAGCTTCGTCAAGATGTCGGCGATCTGCTTCGCCAAGGCCGTGCGGCCCCACGACTTCGGACGGATCATCGGACCGTCGCTTTCCTGTCCGGGCCGGCCACGCGCCCGCTCGAACGCAACCGCCCGCCACGGGTACGCGGCGGTGGGATTGCCCACTGCGACAACCGACGGCATGACCTCGCCGATCTTGGCGGCGACATCCTCGCGGATCGAGACCGCCCGCGCGAGCTTGTCCGCGTCGTCCGCGCTCTTGGGGAACTTCACGACGACGTCGCGCACCCGCCAGGTGTCGTACTCGTCACTCGACAGCAACAGCTTGGGAGCGGAGAGCTTCAGATCGGGGAAGGCGGCGGGCCACAACGCCCGAACGGTGGCGGCGACCGAGGTATCCGGCGAGGAAGTCACGACATGACGCTACCAGCGCGTCAGGAGGCTAGCGCGAGGCCCTGCAAGACCGCGAGGAGCTGATCCATGTCGAACGGCTTGGGAACGAAGGCGTCGGCCCCCATGCCTTCGGCTCGCGCACGGTCCGACTCGGACGCAAGCGCGGTGACCATGACGATGCGCGGGCGCTCTTCGCGGGGCAGTTGCGACACCTGTTCCAGGACGGCCCACCCGTCCATGCGAGGCATCATCACGTCAAGGACCATGAGTTCGGGGTGGTGGCGATGGATCTGATCCAGCGCCTCGATCCCGTCATGCGCAGACAACGTGGCGTACCCGAATCCTTGGAGGCTGAACTCCAGGACCCACACGACCTGGGGTTCGTCGTCTACGACGAGCACGCTCGGACGTTGATTGTCGACCATCTCCGACAACTACGGCGCGCGACGGGCTCGACAAGATGGGTCCAAGGGCTCGTTCTCGCGATGGGGCAGGCGCGGGACGCATGGCGAAAGAACGGGGCGCCAGGGTGAGCCGGCATAGTCAACCCGGGTGGTGCGACTCACACAACGCGAACGCCGCCGCCGGCTTCCACCGAGCCGACGATCGGGCCGTGCGCCGCCACCGCGTCGGCATGTTCGGGAGCCACCGCGAGCACCATCCCGAGTCCCATGTTGAACGTGGCGAACAGGTCGTCATCACTCAGACCTGCTTCGCGCTGCAACAACCCGAAGATCGGTTGCTCCAGCCAGCTACCACGGTCGATGCGCGCCCCGAGCCCCTCGGGCAACATGCGGGGGATGTTCTCGACGAACCCACCGCCGGTGATGTGCGCCGCGGCGTGCAGCAACCCCGCGCGGTGCAGTGCGAGCACGTCGGGGGTGTGGATCGCGCACGGCTCCAGCAGTTCGTCGGCAAGCGTCCGGTCGAGCTCGGGCACCACGATATCGAGCGGGCGTCCGTCGAGCAGCACACGTCTCACGAGGGAGTAGCCGTTGGCGTGCAGCCCGCTGGAGGCAAGCCCGATCAGCACGTCGCCATCCCGTACGCGATGGGCGCCGAGCAGATCTGCCCGGGCGACCGACCCGACACAGAACCCGGCCAGGTCGAACTGATCCTCGGGCATCACCCCGGGGTGCTCGGCGGTCTCACCGCCCAGCAACGCACAGCCCGCGCGACGACAGCCCTCGGCGACGCCCTGGACCAACTCGGCGACACGTTCGGGCACGACCCGCCCGACCGCGATGTAGTCGAGGAAGAACAACGGCTCGGCGCCGGTGCACACGATGTCGTCCGCGCACATGGCCACGAGATCGATACCGACGGTCGTGCGGCGCCCGGTCAGCCTCGCGACTTCGAGCTTGGTGCCGACGCCGTCGGTCGCCGCAGCGAGCAGCGTGTCGTGGCCGATCTCGAACAACCCGGCGAACCCTCCGACCGAATCGGCGACCTCGGGGCGTCTCGTGCGCGCGGCGAGATCGGCGATCAGGGTGACGGCCTTCGCGGCGGCCTCGGTGTCCACGCCGGCGGCGCGGTACGCGTCGCTCATGCGGCGCTCACGCGGTCGGCAGCTGGAGTTGGTCCTCCAGCACGAACTTGCCCGCCCCTTCGGGCACGGGGATCGGGTACTCCCCGTCGAAGCAGGCGCGGCAGAAGGAGTCCATCTCGCCGCCGGCGGCATCCACCATCGCGGTCAGCGAGAGGTACCCCAACGAGTCCGCGCCCACGTAGCCCCGGATCTGGTCGACGGTAAGGTCCGCCGCGATCAGCTCCTGGCGCGTGGGCATGTCGATCCCGTAGAAGCACGGCCATTGGAGCGGTGGGCAGGTCACGAGCATGTGGACCTCGGTCGCACCGGCCTCGCGCAACATGGCCACGACCTGCTTCGTGGTGGTGCCGCGCACGATCGAGTCGTCGATCACGATGAGGCGCTTGCCGCGGATCGAGTCCGGCAGCGGGTTGAGCTTCAGCTTCACGCCGCGGTCGCGCAGCGATTGCGACGGCTGGATGAACGTGCGCCCGACGTAGGCGTTCTTGTAGATGCCGTCGCCGTAGGGGATGCCCGTGACCTGGCTGTAGCCCTGCGCCGCGGAATGCCCCGTCGTCGGCACCGCGATCACCAGATCGGCGTCGACCGGGTGCTCCGCGGCCAGACGACGCCCAAGCTCCACGCGAGCCTCATGCACGGTGGTGCCGCGCATCCGCGAGTCGGGGCGCGCGAGATACACGAACTCGAAGACGCACAGCGATCGCTTCGGGGATTCGGCGAACCGGACACTGTGCAGACCACGATCGTCGATGCGCACGAGTTCGCCGGGCTCGACGTCGCGGACGAACACGGCCCCGACGATGTCGAGCGCGCACGTTTCCGAGGCCACGACGAAGCCGTTGGGCAGCCGCCCGATCGACAACGGCCGCACGCCCTGCGGATCGCGCGCCGCATAGACGCTGCGCTCGTCCATGAACACGAAGCAATAGGCACCGCGAAGGGTCGGTAGGACCCGCATCGCTGCCTCTTCCAGGCCGCCGGCAGCCGGTACCTGTGCCGAGATCAGCGACGTCACGAGATCCGAATCGGTGGTCGCCGACCCCGCTGCGCCGACGGCGGCGGCAAGTTCCGGTGTGTTGACCAGGTTGCCGTTGTGTCCGAGCGCGACCGAATGCTGTCCGTCGGTCTTGAACACCGGCTGCGCGTTCTCCCAGGTGTTGGAGCCCGTCGTCGAGTATCGCGTGTGTCCGACCGCGAGGTCGCCGTGCAGCGTCGTCAGCGTGGCTTCGTTGAACACCTGCGCGACCAAGCCGAGATCCTTGTAGACCAGGATGTTGTGGCCGTCGGAGACCGCGATACCGGCGGATTCCTGACCGCGGTGTTGTTGGGCGAACAGTCCGAAGTACGTCAGTCGCGCGACGTCGTCACCGGGTGCCCAAACGCCGAACAATCCGCATTCTTCTTTGGGGGATTCCGCGCCCATCGAGGTGCTCAGTGTACCGGGTGCCGCTCAGCCGGCGGCTTCTTCGCGACGCAGGCTCGCCACCCACCACCAGGTTCCGGCCGCCACCAGCGCCACGATGAGTGCGATCGCAAGGGACTTCAGGATGCTGCCGTGGCTCACGGAGGTCACGTCGACGGTCGCCGTCCACACGACGCCGTCTCCTGCGATCGACGTTCCGGCGACCTGGCAGACCCCCGACGTCGCATCGCTGGACACCGCGCCCGGCGCCTGGGTCACGACCTGGATCGAGCGATCGTCTCGTGAACAGATCCACACCGTGAGCGAGCGGGGCTTCATGGAGTGAACGACGGCCTCGATGGCGCCCTCGTTCAACGACAGCCGGGTCGCCTCCTCGGTCATCGGCACCTGCACGGATGTCGAGACGAACGCGGGATCGCTCTCGGTGTCGGTGATCGGCGGCGTGGGGACGGCGTCGCGGACGCTGGCTGCGCCGAAGACCTCTCGGGCAAGGGGAAGGGCGGCCTGCGTCAGTTGTGAGGGGGCGACGCGGACGCCGAGCAGCTGCAGTTGGGCTCCCGTCGAATCGATCTGGACGATCGCCGTGATCGACGGATACGGGCCGGTGGGCGCCGGCCCCGTGGCGCTCGGCGCGGCGCAGCCCGCCAACAAGCCTGCGGCGATCGCCACGAGCAGGCCCCCCACTCGTCTCATGCCCAACCGTACGGGGTGACGCTCGTTCGAAGATGTCGCGATCACGTTGCCAGTGAGGGTACGAGCGTGATCGGTACGTCGCGCGCCACGACCTCGAAGTCGCGACGGTCGAACGTGAGGACCGGGCCGCCGTTGCGCTCGGCACACGCGACGACCGCAGCATCGGCGAACCCGAGGGGCAACTCGCCGTAACGCACCATGAGCTCCCGCACCCTGGGAACATCGGCGTCGCCGCAGTCCAGGAGCGATTCGCCCCGCTCGAGCCCCTCGAGGAACGCGACGGCGGCGCTGGGGGCCAGGCGCGTGCTCAACACGTGCTGCACCTCGGCGAGGATGCCCAGGGGAACCACGGTCGGACCCCGGTGCGCCGCGATGGCGCGCGCCGCCTCGGCGTGATGCCGATCGCTGCGGCTGAACAACGCGACGATCCCCGAGGTGTCGAGGGTGATCACGAGGAGCCCCGATCGAGATGTGACGCCCATTGCTCGCGCGCCTCGGGCTTGATCGTGGCAGCATCGGTCTGAGGACCGTGCTTCCACATGCCGACCCAGGACGGAAGCTGGGGGTCGGCCGAGCGCTCCAGGTATTGCGACAGAGCCTCGCGGATCAGTTCCGCCTGGGGTCGGCCGAGCGCCCTGGCCATCGCGCGGAGCCCCCGCTGCGTATCGGGATCCAGATAGACCGTGGTCTTCTCCATCGCTGTGATAGTGCCATACGCCATATATGGCTGTCCACTCTTCATGTTGATCGAGTTCACCATGTGGGAACGAAGCGTGTTGTGCGTTGCGTCACAACCGGTGCAGGGTCGGATCACCTTCCAGGTGCAGCAAGAAAGCCTTCCGGTCGAGACCCCCCGCGTACCCCGTGAGCCGCCCTGAGGCTCCGATCACACGGTGGCAGGGAACGACGATCGGGATGGGATTGGACCCGAGCGCCGCGCCGACAGCGCGCGCGGCGGTCGGTCGGTGGATCCGTGCGGCGATCTGCCCGTACGTGGCAAGGTTGCCGAAACCCACGCGGGAAGTCGCCGCCAGCACATCCCGGGCGAACGGGGTCATGAGACGTCGATCCAATGGGATCTGGAATCGACGCCGGGTCCCGGCGAAGTACTCGTCGAGTTCGCGGCGAGCGTCCTGGGTGTCCCGGGCGGCAACGACCACGCGCGGGGACAGCTCTTCGGCGAATCGCTCGGTCAGCGCATCTCGATCCTCCCCTTCGAACGCGATGCAGGCGAGACCTCGCCGCGTCACGGCGATGAACAACTGCCCGATCGGTGAGTCGACCGTGCCGATGGAGACGTCGATCTCGCCTGCGACCTCTGCGGCGAGCCGCACGCGGTTATCGGCGCTTCGAGCCAGCGCCCGGGCCTCGGGCGCCGATACCAACGATCGGATGTCGTTCGTCCTCATCGCATCTGCTCCCGAAGGGTCTTGAGGCCCGCGCTCACGTTCGCGCGTGCCGCTTCTTGCGAGCACCCGAGAGCCTCGCCGATCTCGTCGTACGGGCGATCCAGGACGTGGCGCAGCACCACCGCGACCCGCTGCTTGCTCGGCAAGCCTCCCACCGCGGTCCACAGTGCAGCGTCCGCCGGCTCCGGATCGTGCGCGCTGCGATCGGGCATCGCCTCGGTCGGCACC
>JANMPG010000091.1:0-1540 GCA_031369745.1 Actinomycetes bacterium | reverse complement strand
GCGGCGATCGGTGACTCGACGATGCGATCGCTGGGGCGCTGGGGCACCGCGGTCAGCCCATCGAGGACCCGAAGTCGCGGAGCAGGTCGTTGAGACCGACCTTGTCGTCGGTCGAGCCGCTGCGCTCCCCGATGATCAATCCGCACGGCATGCCGTAGTGGCCCGCTGCGAACTCCCTCGCCCGTGAGCCAGGGATGACGATGGCGCCGGCCGGTACGCGACCGCGATATTCCACCGGCTCCTCGCCCCGCGGATCGATCACGGGGGTGTTCGCTGTGAGTACGACCCCGGCACCGAGCACCGCTCGGGCGCCGACGTGCACGCCCTCCACGACGATGCACCGCGACCCGATGAACGCCCCGTCTTCGATCACGACCGGCGCGGCCTGGATCGGCTCGAGCACGCCGCCCACGCCGACGCCGCCGGCCAGATGCACGTCTGCGCCGATCTGCGCGCAGGACCCGACGGTGGCCCAGGTGTCGACCATCGTTCTCGCGCCGACGTAGGCGCCGATGTTGACGTAGCTCGGCATCAGCACGGCGCCTTCGTCGATGTGTGCGCCGTAGCGAACGGTCGCCGGCGGCACCACCCGTACACCGTCGGCCGCGAACCCGTGCTTGAGGGGTAGCTTGTCGTGGTATTCGAACGGTCCCGACCGCATCGTCTCGAGCCCGCGGACCCGGAAGTACAGCAGCACTGCCTGCTTGGCCCACAGGTTCACACGCCAGGGTTCACCAGGCGCCACCGGCTCGGCGACGCGCAACTCGCCGCGATCCAGTAGCTCGATTGCGGATTCGACGGCCTCGGCATCGATCGGTGCTGCCGGGTCGGCGCCGAACGCCGCCCACGTCGCTTCGATCCGCGCCGCGAGCGCCTCGTGGCCGCTCACGCGCGCACCTGCGCCAGGACCGTCTCGAGAGCCTCGGCCGCGCGCTGGCATTCCTGCAGTGTCGGGACCATCGCCATCCGCACGTACCCCTCCCCCTCCGGTCCGAAGAACGAGCCGGGCGCCACGACGACGTCGGCGCGCTCCAGCAACTCGAGCGCCCATGCGAACGACGGACGGCCGCCCGGTACGGCCACCCACAGATAGAACGTCGCCTCGCTTCCCGCGACGTGCACTCCGTGGCGAGCGAACAGGTCGAGGAACACCGCGCGCTTGGCAGCGTAGCGCGCTCGGTTCTCCTCGACGTGACGCTCGTCCCCCCATGCGGCCACGCTCGCCCGCTGCACGAACTCCTGCGGCGTGACACCGACAGCGGGTCGGAGCCGTTGCAGCGCAGCGATCAGCGCGGGATCGCCGGCGGCGAATCCACTGCGATACCCGGTCATCGAAGAACGCTTGCTCAGCGTGTTGAGCACAAGCACGTTCGTCAGATCGCCCAGCTGGAGCGCGCTGGGGGGCGGCTGGTCGCCGAACCACAGCTCGCTGTAGGCCTCATCGGAGGCCAGCAACACGTCGTGGGCTCGACAACGCTCCACGGCCTCAGCGAAGAAGGCGAGCGGCGCCACCGCGCCCGTCGGGTTGTTCGGGTAGTTC
>JANMPG010000046.1:0-11775 GCA_031369745.1 Actinomycetes bacterium | reverse complement strand
CCCGCAAGCTTGCCGGACCGCGGTATTCCCATCCGCGGAAGACGGGCGGGCGCTCCGAGTCGAGCCGTAACGCCGGGAAGCGTTCGAGCAGCAGCTCCAGCCCCGTGCGCATCTGGATGCGAGCGAGCTGATGCCCGACGCAGAAGTGCGGCCCGAACCCGAACGCCGCATTCGCATGCTTCGCGCGGAAGATGTCGAACTCCGCCGCGGTGTCGCCCCAGATCTCCTCGTCGCGGTTGGCAGACGGGATCATCAAGCCGACGGCCTCACCCGGCGGGATCGTCACCCCGGACAGGACGGCTCCATGCCCCGCCATGCGTCCTTGGGTTCCGATCGGGGAGATCCACCGGATGCCTTCATCCACGGCGCGGCGGATCTGTGTCTGCGGCTCGGCGCGGACGGCCGAGAGCTGGGCGGGGTGTTCGAGCAGCCCGACGATCGTCGAGCCGAGCCCGTGGGCGGGCTCCTGCAATCCTCCGATCAACGCGAGCTTGAGCGTCGGCATGAAGCCGCGCACGCGCGCGCCGAGGTCGCCCGCTTGCGCGTGCAGCATGTCGGACAGCATCGTGCCGTCCGGCTCGGCCAGCAGCCGCGCGAGCCGAGGCCGCAACACGTCGTCGACCTCGGCCGCGGTCGCATCGGCGACACGCTGTTTGGCGGGATCGCCCTCGTAGTTGGACGTACCGCCGGCGATGTCGTGGAACCACCGGCGCAGCGTCGGCGCATCGAGATCACCGGGAAGCCCGATCACGCGAGCGAGGGACAGCACCGCGAGGGGTTCGCAATACGCATCCATCAGATCGGCCTCACCGTCGGCAGCGAATCCGTCGAGCAACTGGGTCGCGATGGCTGCGACGACGTCGGGCGCGGTCTGTTCGATCCGCCGGGGTCGTAGCGTTCGCTCCATCGGTTCGCGCAGTCGTTCCTGCTCGTCGCCGTCAACGGTGAGCACCGTCGGGCCGCCGCACGTGCGATCGAGCGGCGAGTCCGGCAGCGTCGCGGGGAACCGGGCGGGGTCCTCGGCCGCATCGACCAGGTCCTGCCACTTCGTCACGAACCACAGCCCCACCGCGGGCACAGAGGCGACCGGGGCTTCGCGCCGCAAGCGGGCGTACACCGGGTATGGATCGTGTTCGAGCTCCTCGACGGTGACGTCGTCGATCACGAGCCGGCGGGCTGCGCGGCGAGCGGTGTGCCGAGGCCGTAGAGCTCGGGACGGCGCTCCGTCCACAGCGGGGCGAGTTCCTCTTCGGCCCGGTCGCTCTCGGCGGCGAGCGCCACCTGCACCAGCGCGGTAGCGGGTCCCAGATGCTCACCGAGCGCGGCCCGCGGAGCTTCCACGAGCAGGTCCCCGAAGGGCGAGAGCACGCGGCTGCCGCCGAGCAAGGTGATCGTTTCGTTCGCGCCTACCTGGTTGACCAGCACCCACCACTGGCCGTTGGCGAGCGCCGCCGCCGGATACAGCCGGTCCCACGTAACCGCGTCCTGCGCCGGGTAGGCGCACGGCGAGATCACGAACCGAGCCCCCGCCGCGCGCATCGCGCGACCCGTCTCGGGGAAATCGCCGTCGTAGCAGATGCACAGGCCGACCACACCCAGGTCGTCGGTCGCAACGACGGTGAGCGCATCGCCGGCGACGAACGCCGCCCGCTCGTGGTCGCCGTACAGGTGCGCCTTGCGGTGCGTCGCCACGATCTCGCCGCGAGGATCGATCAACACCGCGGTGTTGACGATGCCGCGGGGGGTCGGTTCCGGGACGGTGCCCGGAACGAGCCACAGACCCGAGCGCGCGGCCGATTCGCGGAGCTGTTCCATGCGCGGCCCGTCGAGCGGCTCGGCGGCTGCGGCGGCGTCCGCGGTCAGCGTCGTGGGTTCGTATCCGCACGGCCACAGCTCGGGCAGCACAACCAGCTCGGCGCCGTCGCCGGCCAGCCGGTCGATCAGGTCTATCGCGGTCGCGAGGTTCACGTCGGGCGCGCCGGGTTCCGCCAGCCACTGCGCGAGCCCGATCGTGAGGGTTTCACGCATCGCGGCTCCCGCGCGCGGCGGCTTCGAGCACGCGCTCGGGCGTGACCGGCAATGTCGTGGGTCTCGCGCCGACCGCGTCGGCGATCGCGGCGGGGATCACCGCGATCGGTGGACCGATCGGTGGCTCACCGATGCCACGAGCGCCGAACGGACCGAGACCCTCTCCGGACTCCAAGATCACGGTCTCGATGTCGGGCACGTCGGTGGCCGTCGGGATCATGTACTGGAACAGACCCGGCGTGAGGTTCACACCTTCTTGTACGACGACGTCTTCCAGTAGCGCCTGGCCGAGGCCCTGCACGACGGCGCCGGCGATCTGACCCTCGACGCTCATCGGGTTGATCGCGCGGCCGACATCGTGCGCCGCGATATAGCGAAGGATCCGCACTTCGCCCGTGTCGAGGTCCACCTCGACGTCGGCCAGATGCGTGCCGAACGTGAAGTCGGGAAAGATCCGGTCACCGTCCAGATCTCGCGTGACCTCCTTGCCCTTCGGGCCGAAGAACGTGCCCAGTGCCTCGACCGGCACGTTGCGCCGGCGACAGATCTGCAACGCCGAAAGCACGGTGGTGCGGGTCTCGGGCCCGACGATCTCCCCGGTATCCATGCGGAGCGACTCGACGGGCTGGCCGGTCTCTGCCGCCACCGCACCGAGCACCTGGTCGCGCAGCAGAACCGCCGCCGCGTACGTGGCGTTGCCCGACATCAGCAGCTGGCGAGTCGCGGTGGTCGTTCCCGCGAGCGGGTTCAACGACGAGTCGCCGAAGTGCACGCTGATCCGATCGATGTCGACGGCAAGGATCTCGCTCGCGATCTGCCCGAGCGACGACGCCTGGCCGCCGCCGATGTCGGGCACGCCGCAGCGCACGCTGAGCGATCCGTCCATCTGGAACCCGATCCATGAGGCGGCGCTGTCGTTCAACCACACGAGCCGGCCATAGGACTGCATGTTCGACGCGATCGCGCGGCCGACCGCCTTGCGCGGGCCGCTGGGCGCGGGCTTGTCGCCCGCGCGCTCGCGCACCGCGTCGATCGTCTGTGCCAGCTGGACCTCGGTGATGATCTCTTGGCCGACGGGCAACCGGTCGCCCCGCACCAGGGCGTTGCGCTTGCGGATCTCACCGGGGTCGATCCCGAGCCTGCGCGCGACCTCGTCGATCTGCGACTCGTACCCGAGCACCATCTGCATGCCGCCGAAGCCGCGGAACGCCGAGGTGGGCGGGTTGTTCGTGTACGCGGTCTTGGAACGGATGCGCACGTTGGGCACGCGGTAGGGGCCGCACGCATGCACCGTGGAGTAGAGCAGGACCAGCGCCGACAGGTACGCGTAGGCGCCGGCGTCGGACAATATCTCGATGTCGTGAGCGAGCAGGGTGCCGTCGGCGGCCGCAGCCGTGCGGTACCGCATCACGTTGCGGTGCCGTTTGGCGCGCGCGAGCAGCGACTCGTTGCGGGTCCACAACATGCGCACGGGCTTGCGCGTGAGGTGCACCGCGATCGCCAGGTAGGGCTCGACGGTCATGTCTTCCTTGCCGCCGAAGCCACCCCCGACGTAGGGCGCGATCACGCGAACCTTCGCATCGGGCACACCCAGGATCTTGGCGACGTCGCGGTAGTGCTCGACGACCTGCGTGGCGACGCGCAGCGTCAACACCCCGTCGTCGTCGATCCATCCGACGCCGGCCTCCGGCTCGAGGTAGGCGTGGTCGACGAACTGCGTACGGTACGTCTCCTCGACCACGACCGCGGCATCGGCGAAGGCCGCATCGACGTCGCCGCGATCGATGTTCCACTCGGCCAACAGGTTGCCGCCGTCGTGCACAGAAGGCGCGTCGTCGGCGAGCGCCTGCTCGGGGTCGCTGACGACGGGCAGATCGTCGTATCCGACCTCGACCAATTCGCAGGCGATCGCGAGCGCGTCTTCCGTCTCGGCGATCACGAGCGCGATCGGCTCGCCGTGGAACCGAACACGGTCGGTCGCGAGCACCTGCATGCTCGCCTGCAAGGCGCCGACCGCGATCGTTTGGCCGGGTACGTCGACGCGGATCTCGTTGTTGGGCACATCCTCGCCGAGCAACACGGCAACGACGCCTGGCACGGCCACGGCGGCGCTGACGTCGCGACGGGTCAAGCGCGCGCTCGGCACCTGCGAGCGCACGAGGCGCGCGTGCAGCATTCCGGCGTACGCGAGGTCGCCCGCGTAGCGTGTCGTGCCCGCGATCTTCTCGGCCTGGTCGTGACGTGCGAGCGGTTGGTGTACGACGCGAAGCTCTTCGAGCTTCGAGGTATGGATCTCGCTGGTCATCGCGTGATCCCCCGCGACTGCGCGTCTTCGATCGCATCGACGATGTCCGTATAGCCAGTGCAGCGGCAAAGATTGCCGTGCAACTGTTCTCGTATCTCGTCGCGCGTGAGGGCGCCGTCGGCGTCGCGCAGCATGGCATGCGCACAGAGCAACATGCCCGGCGTGCAGAACCCGCACTGTGCGGCGTGCTGTTCGTGGAAACGCTGTTGCAGTGGCCCGAGCGACCCGTCGGCCTCACACAACCCCGCTGCGGTCGTGATCGCTGCGCCGTCGACCTGCGCCGCGAGCACGATGCAGGCGCTCGCAGGCTCGCCGTCGACCAGCACGGTGCACGCGCCACACACGCCCTCGCCGCACCCGTACTTCGGGTCGGTGACATCGGCGATGTCGCGGAGCCACCGCAACAACGACAGGTGGCCACCAGCGGTACGGGTGACGGTCGTGCCGTTCACGCTCAGCGTGACCGTGATGTCGGTCGCGGCCGTCACGCGGCCGCCCGCTTCGTGGCATCGGTCAGTGCGCGAGCCGCCAGGACCCGCGCCAGGTGTCGACGGTGCTCGGCCGTCGCACTGACATCGGTGACCGTGTCGAGGCCTTCGAGCGGGCCCACCCGTTCGCCGACGTCTACCACGCCGGCGCCCTCGACGGCGATCTCGATGGCGCCGAGACGCATCGGCCGGTCGCCCACGCCGGCCAGGCCCACGCGCGACTCGACGATGTGCCCGTCCATCACGCGGACCAGCGCGGCGGCGGCCACGATCGCGAAGTCGCCGCGACGCCGCGACACCTCGGCGAACCCCCAGCCCCAGCCCGGCCCGAGCACGGGAACCGAGACCCGCTCGATCAGCTCATCCTCAGCCAGCGCCGTCGTGAAGTAGCTCTCGTGGAAATCGGTGGCCTTGACCGTGCGGGTGGTCGTTCCGTCGGTCAGGTCGTACGTGGCGCCGGTCACGACCATCGCGAGCGGCAGCTCTGCGGCCGGATCGGAGTGCGCGAGCGAACCGCCGATCGTGCCGCGGGCGCGGATCCGCGACGAACCGACCCAGCCGACGGCCGCCGACACCAACGGCTGGTCGGCAACGACCTCTGCATCGCGCTCGAGTTCGCGGTGCGTCGTGAGTGCGCCGATCGTCAGATAGCCGTCCTCGCGTGCGATCCCGTGCGCTCGGCCGCCGACGTGCCCCACGTCGATCAACGCATCGAAGTCCAGCAGACCGAGGTTCAACATCGGCAGCAGGCTTTGCCCACCGGCCAGGACCTTCGCGCCGCCGTCCGCGGCACGCAGCATGGCCGCCGCATCTGCCAGCGAATCTGCTCTTTCGTAACGGAACGGCTTCACGAACACGCGGGCGTCCTTCTCGTTGCGACCGTCAGCGGATGATATGGATGCTTTCTCACGAGGCTCAACCGCATCTCACCATGTGAGAACTCCGTTCTCATGCCAGTCGCTACCTCATCGCCGTGGCGAGTGGCGTGGCGGTCGTTCCGGTCGCGGCGGCGACCGCCTCGTTCGTCACCGCGCCCGCCCATGTGTTCACGCCGAGCGCGAGCGCCGGGTCGGCCCGCACCGCCTGCTCCGCACCGGCGCCGGCGATCGCAAGCAGATACGGCAGCGTGACGTTGGTCAGCGCATACGTCGACGTGCGTGGCACCGCGCCGGGCATGTTGCCGACGCTGTAGTGCACCACGTCGTCGACGACATAGGTCGGGTCCGCGTGGGTCGTCATGTGCGACGTCTCGAAGCACCCGCCCTGATCGATCGAGATATCGACGAGCACCGCCCCGGGGCGCATCGCCCGCACGTGGTCCGCCGTCACCAGGTGCGGCGCCTTGGCCCCCGGCACCAACACCGCGCCCACGACGAGGTCGGCACGAAGGACCAGTTCCTCGACCGCGAGCCGCGAAGACATCACCGTTTGGATCCGGCCGTGCCAGATCCGGTCGATCTCGCGCAGCCGATCGACGTTCTTGTCCACGACGACGACCTCGGCCTGCATGCCCGCTGCGATCTCGGCGGCGTTCCACCCCGCCATGCCGCCGCCCAGCACCACCACGGTCGCGGGCGCCACGCCGCTGGCACCGCCGAGTAAGACGCCGCGGCCGCCCTGCGGCCGCTCAAGGTATTTCGCGCCTTCCTGCGGAGCCATGCGCCCGGCGATCTCCGACATCGGCGCGAGCAGCGGCAACCGGCCGTCGGGCAGCTGCACCGTCTCGTAGGCGATCGCGCCCACGCCGCGCTCGGCGAGGAACCGCGTCAGGCGCTCGTCGGCGGCCAGGTGCAGATAGGTGAACACCACATGGTCGGCGCGGAATCGTTCGTACTCCTCGGGCTGGGGTTCTTTCACCTTGACGATCAGGTCGGCCGCGGCGAACACCGCGTCGGCGTCGGGGGCGATCTGCCCGCCAGCCGCGACGTACTGCTCGTCGGGGATCGCCGAACCGACGCCCGCGCCGGCCTGCACGACCACCTGATGACCCGCGTGGGTCAGTTCCCGGACGCCCTCGGGGGTCGCCGCGACCCGGTACTCGTGGTTCTTCACCTCGGTCGGGATCCCGATCCGCATGCGATCACCCCATCTCGTCGAGCGCTGCGCCGAGCCCCGCGGCCAGTTCGTCGACCTCGTCGTCGGAAAGCGTCAACGGCGGCGAGATCTGGATCGCTCCGGTCGCGAGTGTGCGGGTCATGATGCCCTGTTCGCGGCAAGCCGGCACGACGCGCCCAAGCAGCTTCGCGTCGTCGGCCAGGCGAGCCGGGTCGAGCTGCACCGCCGCCAACACGCCGGTACCTGCCCGCACCTCGCTCACGAGGTCGTGATCGGCGAGCGGGCGAAGCCCTTCCGCCAGGTGGGCCTCCAGCTCGACCGCACGCGCGAGCACGTCGTCGTTCACCATGATGTCGAGGTTCGCGAGCGCGGCGGCGGCCACTGCGGCGTGCCCCGAATACGTGTAGCCGTGACGGAACATGCCCGCGCCCTCGGCGAAGAACGGGCCCCACACGTTGGGCGCGACCAGCACCGCGCCCAGCGGCAGGTACCCGCTCGTGATGCCCTTGGCGCAGGTCACCAGATCGGGGTCGAGACCCCAGCGGGTGCTGGCGAACCAGTCGCCGGTTCGCCCGAACCCGGTGATGACCTCGTCGGCGACGAACAGCACGCCGGTCTCACGGCAGATCGCCCGAGCACGTTCGAGGTACCCCGGCGGGGCGGCGAAGACCCCGCCGGCGCCGATCACGGGTTCGCAGAAGAACGCCGCGACCCGGTGTGCGCCGAGCGACTCGATCGTGGCTCGCAAGGCGTCCGCATCGTCCCATGGCACCTCTGCGATATCGGGCAGGAGCGGTCCGTAGCCCGCCGCGTTGGGGGCGATGCCGGCGAGCGACGTGCCCCCGGTATGCATGCCGTGGTAGGCGCGCTCGCGGGTCAGCAACACCGTGCGCTCCGACTGCCCAAGCAACTGCCAGTACCGGCGCACCATCTTCACCGCCGTGTCGATCGAGTCGGACCCGCCGCTGGTCAAGAACACCTTCGCGTCGGCCATCGGCGCGATCGAGGCGACACGCTCGGCCAGCGCCGACACGGCCGGGTTCGTCAGATCCTGGAAGGTCGAATACGACTCGAGCTGGTGCATCTGCGCCGTGACGGCCGCAGCGATCTCGGCGCGCCCATGACCGACGTTGCAATACCACAGGCTCGCCGTCGCATCGAGGTATCGCCGTCCGTCGGCGTCCCAGATATGGGAGCCCTCCGCCCGCACGATCGACAGCTCGCCGGTTGCGTCGACCGCCGCGCCGTCGGCGAACGGATGCCAGTAACTCCTCACACGGTCTCCTCTCGATGTGCGGGCGCATCCGGCAGATCCGCCGGGACCGCGGGCGTCCAGCCGGGCTCCAAACCGAGCACCGCGACGGGGTTGGCCTTGGTCATCTTCTCCAGATACTCGAACGGAACCCCGACGCCGAGCAGCGCGGCGAGCAGCATACGCAACCCTTCCGGGTGCGGCGGACCCGCGAACTGCCCGAGGTCCGAGCCCAACACCAGGTTGTCGCCCTGCAACTCCATGATCCACTCGGCGAGCTCGCCGGGCTGCTGTTCCCAGAAGATCGGCGACACGCACGAGCACGCGACGTACTCGATCGTCGCGCCTTTGGCGATCAACTCCTTCTGCACGGACACATCGAGCTTGCACAGCGACCAGTTCGCATGCGTCACGATGAAGTTCTTCACGCCCGCATCGTTCGCCGCGTCTTGCAGCGTGCGGATCTCGGGCAGCGACAGGTGGCCGGTCGCCAGCGCCGCATCGTTCGCGGCGACCACCTCGCAGATCGTGCGCGCCGCCTTGGTGAGCGTCACGCCGTCTTCTTCGAACACGCTGATGCCCTCGCCGACGAGCTGCTTCTTGGGCCGCCCGAACTGCGGGTAGTCGGGCATATCGTAGAAGTCGGCGTGGTATTTGGAGTGGTTGGAGGGCATCCACACGACCCTGGCTCCATAGTGCAGGGCGGCCTCGGCAACGTACGGATCGAGCCCGCCGACCGACCGGTTCAACACGACCGCGCCGAACGACTCGATCTCGGGGTACATCCGGTTCACGTAATAGGAACGCCCCGTCGTCGAGGCGTCGTGGTCCTTCAGCACGAAGCCGCGCATGCCATAGCGGATCGCGTACTCGGCCAGCGCCGCGTCGTCGATGTGCCGGTTGAACAGCGCGGGTCCGGTGTGGGCGTGCATATCGATCGCGCCGCGCAGCAGTTCCAGATCGGGACGATCCATCGAGCTACCTCCATCCGAGGATTTCACTGGGTGAAATGCCCTCTCGACAGCTGGGATGCGGATGCTACCATCCGCACGTCGTCCGGCAACCCGACAGGGGGTCCAAGTGATGCAGCTCACGCCATCCGTCACGTCCCTCGTGATCGCCGGCGAGGACGTCGCCGGGGCTGGCGGCACGACCGTCGACGTCACCTCCCCTTGGGACGGACGTGTCGTGGGCACGGTCCCGTGGCTCGGCGCCGACGCGGCGCGCGCCGCCGTCGACGCGGCATGGGACGCGATGAACAAGGGCCTCACGGCGGCCGAGCGCGCTTCGATCCTCGATCGGGTCGCCGCCGAGGTGCACGCCCGGCGCGAGGAGTTCGCCGCGATGATCTCGGCCGAGAACGGCAAACCGTTGAAGCAGGCGCTCGGCGAAGCCGACCGATGCGTGCAGACGCTGATCTTCTCCGCGGTCGAGGCCCGCTCGCTGGCGGGACGTGGCGTTCCGCTCGATGCGCACCCGGCCGGCGCCGGTCACCTCGGCTTCACGATCCGCGTGCCCTTCGGTGTGGTGGCGGCGATCACGCCGTTCAACTTCCCGCTGACGCTTGCCGCGCACAAGATCGGGCCGGCCGTCGCCGCGGGCTGCGGGGTCGTGCTCAAGCCCGCCGACAAGGCGCCGCTCACCGCGATCGAACTGGTTCGTGCATTCCACCGGGCGGGACTGCCGCCCGCATGGATGTCGGTGCTGGTCGGCGAGCCGGTGCCGATCGCCGACGCCTTGATCGCCGATGACCGCGTCGGGCTGCTCACGTTCACCGGGTCTGCCGCGATCGGTTGGGACCTCAAGGCCAAGGCCGCGAAGAAGCGCGTCACGCTCGAACTCGGCAACTCTACGCCCGTGATCGTGTGCGCCGACGGCGACCTCGATACCGCGGCCACGATGAGCGCCGCGAGCGGCTTCGCCTTCGCTGGGCAATCCTGCATCAGCGTGCAGCGGGTCATCGCGCACGCGAGCGTGAGCGAGGCGTTCGCAGCCAAGCTCGCCGCCGCCGCCGCCGCCCAGCACGCCGGCGACCCCGCCGACGCGGACACCGACATCGGCCCCGCGATCACCCCGGAAGCGCGCGACCGTGTGAGCGAATGGGTCGACGAGGCGCTCGGCGCGGGTGCTCGCGAGCTGACCGGCGGCACCTTCGGCGATGGGCACCGCAAGCCGACGGTGCTCGATGGGATCGGCACCGATCAGAAGGTATGGGCAAAGGAAGTCTTCGGTCCCGTGATCTCGATCGTGCCGTTCGAAACCCTCGACGAGGCGATCGACCTGGCCAACGGGACCGAGTACGGCCTGCAGGCCGGGATCTTCACGCGCGACCTGCCGAGCGCGCTCGACGCGATCTACCGCCTTCGTTTCGGCGGCGTCACGATCAACCAGGCGCCGCAGTTCCGCGTGGATCACATGCCGTACGGCGGCACGAAGGCCTCCGGCAACACCAAGGAGGGCCCGCACGACGCCGTGCGCGAGATGACCGAGGAGCGGATGGTGGTCGTGCGCCTCTGAGGCGCGGCACCCGACAACATGATGGCCACCGCACGCCGCGACCTCGCCGAGGAGCCGAAACCTTCGTTCCAGGTGCTCGAGCGCACGTTCTCGATCCTGGACACGTTCGACGAGCAGCACCCCGAGTGGAGCACGACGGAGATCGCTCGCGCGCTGGGCCTGCCGATCCCGACGGTGCACCGGATCTTGGCCGCGCTTCGCCGTCACGGCTACGTCAGCCAGCACGAGGAGACGAAGCGCTTCCGACTCGGCATCGCAGCACTGCAGCTCGGCGATCGGGCCCGCGAGGTGGTCGACCTCCGATCGGTCGCGCTGCCGGCGCTTCGCCGGCTGTCGCACGAGACCGGCGAGACCGCGCTGCTCACCGTGCTGACGCCCGGCCGCGATCATGCCGTCTGTCTCGAGCGCGTCGAGACGCCGCAGCCGTTGCGACTGTCGGTGCAACCCGGGCGACAGCTTCCCTTACACGCCGGCGCGTCGCAGAAAGCATTGCTCGCGTTCATGCGCACCGAGGAGGCCGAGCGCGTGCTGGCGCGCGACCTCGAGCACCTGTGCCACGCCACGATCTCCGACCCCGGTTTGCTGCGTGAGGAGCTCACGAAGATCCGCACGCGGGGCTGGGCGAGCAGCTTCGAAGAGACCAACCTCGGCGTGTGGGGCGTGGCCGTGCCGGTGGTCAACGCGCGCGACGAGGCCGTGTGCGCCGTGGGGATCGCCGGGCCGAGCCCGCGCCTCACCCCCGAGCGCGTGCGCGACGACGTCGGGCATGTGCACGACGCGGCGACCATGATCGCCAAGGCGCTCGGGCTGCGGGTGCCGGCGGTCACAGCGACGCGCAGCGCGATCACGCCGAAGAAGAAGCCCTCCGCCAAGCGAACAGGAAGGACCAAGGCATGAGCGAACAGCGACCGCTATCGGGCAAGGTCGCCATCGTGACCGGTGCCGCCAAGGGCATCGGCGGTGTGGTGACCGACCACCTCGCACGAGACGGCGCCCACGTCGCCCTGATCGGCCGCGACACCGCCGCCTTGGACGAGCACGCGCGACTCCTCGATGAGAAGTACCCCGAGCGCGAGAGTCTGGTCGTCACCTGCGACGTCACCGACGAGGGCGACGTGGCGGCCATGGTC
>JANMPG010000045.1:0-19282 GCA_031369745.1 Actinomycetes bacterium | reverse complement strand
CACTCGCCCGGGCCATCGACGGCTCCGGACGCTCGGCGTCGGCCTCTCGCCGATAACTTGCGACCACGTCGGGCAAGATCGCCATGATCTCCTCCGCGCGTGTGCGACCGGCCGCGCGCATCTGCCCCAACACCTCGTCGTGACACAAGAAGTACTGCATGTACAGGCTCGGGATCACGCGCAGCACACGGAACAGCCGCACGACGCGCCACCATCCTGCACCCTCCACCTCGTCGCGGGTCGCGGTGTCGAGCCGGTCCCACACACGCGGCGTGGCATCGACGCCGCCGATCCGCACCGCTCGCGTGAACGTCATGTGATTGACCCCGGCGGTGTCGAGCTCGATGCGACTCGGATCCTCGCCGAGCAGGTGACCGAGCAGTCGCTGCTCTCCCGCGGTCTGATCGCACAGTCCCAGGTAGCGCACGGGGGGGCCGAACCGGTGCATCGCCTCGCTCACCAACTGCACCGGGTTCGTGTAGTTCAACAGCCACGCCTCGGGTGCCGCCCGCTCGTGCACCTGCGACGCGATCTGCAACACGAGGGGCACCGAGCGCATCGCCATCGCGAATCCTCCCGGTCCGGCCGTCTCTTGGCCGATGATGCCGTGATCGATCGCGATGCGCTCGTCGAGCTGCCGAGCCTCGAACCCGCCGGGGCGAAACGCCGTCAACACGATCGTCGCGCCGTCTATCGCGGCGAGTCGGTCGGCGGTCGCCTCGACACGGATGTCGCCGGCGCCGCGCGAGCGCAAGATACCGGTGGTCAAGCGCCGCTGCAGGTCCAACGCGTCGACGTCGACGTCGTGCAGCACCACGGTCGAATCTGCGAATGTCTCGTGGTGCGCGACGAGCGCGAAGGCGATACCCGGCATGTAGGCGGATCCCCCGCCGACGATGCACAGTCGCTCGCCGCTCACGCGGCGAACCCTAGCAGCGCCCAGACAAGGAGCTGAGACCGATGGCAACCCTGGCGATCAACGGTGGCACCCCGGTTCGCGCGGACGCGTACCCCTCGTGGCCGCAAACCGACGACGACGAGTACGTCGCGGCCGTCAGCGAAGTCGTACGCAGCGGCGACTGGGGCGGGTTCCCCGAGCCCGGAGCACGCGGCGGCGCGTTCGAAGAGGCGTTCGCCGCCTATCAGGGCGCGACGCACGGGGTGTTGATGATGAACGGCACGGTCACGATGGAGGTCGCTCTCAAGGCCCTCGGCATCGGCTGGGGCGACGAGGTGATCATCCCCGCGCTGACCTTCGCGGCCACGGCGTATGCGCCGATGGCGGCCGGCGCCCTCCCGGTGATCGTGGATGTGACCCCAGACACCTGGTGCATCGATCCGGACCTCGTCGAGTCCGCGATCACGCCGAAGACCCGAGCGATCATGCCAGTGCACCTGGGCCACCAGATGGCCGACATGGACCGGATCATGGCCATCGCTCGTCGCCATGGACTGGCCGTCGTCGAAGACTGCGCGCATGCCCACGGTCAACGGTGGAAGGGTCAAGGAGCCGGGTGCATCGGCGATTTCGGCTCGTTCAGCCATCAGTCCTCCAAGATCCTCACCTCCGGCGAGGGCGGCACCCTGTTGACGAACGACGAGTCCCTCGCACGTCGCGCGCACTCCATCGTTGATTGCGGGCGCGCGAAAGACCCCGACGACGAGGAGTACACGTTCGGGGCCAACTACCGGCTGTCGGAACTGAACGCCGCGTTGCTGGTGGTCGCCATGAAACGGTTCCCCACGCAACAGGCCGAGCGTGAGGTCGCCGGTAAGCGCTTCGAGGCGCTCGCCGCCGAGATCACCGGCGTTCGCGTGATGCCCGCCGACGCGCGCATCACGCGATGGAGCTTCTACAACTACATCCTGGCGATCGACCCCGACGCGTTCGCGGGTCGCACGAACGAGGTGGTCTGCGCCGCGATGGAGGCCGAGGGCATCCCGGCCGAGGTGCAGTATCCCTCGATGAACCACTATGAGCTGTTCCAGCCATCGCTGTCGCGGCTGCCCGTCGCGGTGGAGTTCGCCGACCGTCTCGATCCGTCGAAGATGTCGTTCCCGGTCGCCGAATCCGCGGGGCAGCGCGAGTCGGTCTACTTCATGGAGAACACGTTCCGTGACGGCGAGCGGGGTGTACGCGACGCCGCCGAGGCGCTCGCGAAGATCCAGGCCAACGCCGGCGAGCTTCCCCCAAGCTAGCCGCGGGGGAAGAACCGCGGCAGGTGCGCCCGGTTGACCTCGAGCAACGCGTCGAGCAGTGGCCCGGCCGTGTCGATGTCGGGGATCAACGGGTTCGCGACCAAGGCAAGCAACGCGTCCTCGCGCGACCCGGACAGCGCCGCCCGGATCGTGAGGCGCTCATAGGCCTTGGCGTGCGCCACGAGCCCGTGCATCTCGGGCGCGAGCGCCGCGACCGGCAGGGGGTGCGCGCCGTCGCGGTCCACGGAACACGTCACCTCGACGACATCGTCGGGCCCAAGGTTGGCGATCGCGCCGTCGTTTCGCACGTTCACCACCTGCGCGTCGCCGGTGCCGGCGTGCAGCGACGCGATCAGCGCCGCGGCGGCATCCGAGTAGAACGCGCCGCCACGCTCCTCCAACAACGTCGGCTTCGTATCCAGGTTCGGATCCTTGTAGAGCTCGAGCAGTCCCGCCTCGATCTCCATGACCTCTTCCGCGCGCGTCTTCCCGACCTGCTGGGCTGCGAGCACGGCGGACGTCCGATAGTAATAGTGCAGGTAGGAACTGGGGATCGCGCCGAGCGAGCGCACGAAGGCGAGCGGCGTGCCCTCGAACTCCTCGGCCATGCCCTCGGGTGGGTCCGCAAGCAGTTCGGCCAGGCGGTCGACGCCATCGACCAGCACCGCGCGCTCCCACGTGAGGTGGTTCAGGCCAACGTGTTCCAGCTGCACGCGCTCGGGCCCGACGCCGAAGTGCGCAGCGAACTCCCGCTGGAACCCGATCGCGACGTTGCACAGACCCAGCGCGTGGTGGCCGTGGTCCAAGAGCGCTTGCGTCACCAGGCCGGTGGGGTTGGTGAAGTCCACGAACCAGGCGCCCGGCGCGCCGATCTCATCGGTGAGCTCGGCCAGCTCGAGCACGACCGGGACGGTGCGCAAGGCCTTGGCAAAGCCCCCCGCGCCGGTCGTCTCCTGTCCGATGCAATCGAACTCGAGCGGGATCGTCTCGTCTTTGAACCGGGCTCTGTTCCCGCCGACCCGCAGTTGCACGATCACGAAATCCGCACCTTCGAGCGCCTCACGGCGCTCGCCGGTCAGCCGGAGCGTCCCGCCCCAGCCCGCGCGTCGCATCATGCGCTCGGCCAGCGCCCCGACGATCCCCAGGCGCTCGGCATCGATGTCCAGCAAGGTCAGCTCGTCGACCGGCAAGCGGTCGCCGCGAGTGACGAAACCCTCCACCAGCTCCGGGGTATAGGTGCTTCCCGCGCCGACCACCGCCACCTTCACACCCATGACGGCGGCATCGTACACTCCGGGCCGTGAAATCGTTAGGAAACTTTCCTGACCCATTCATCGCGGAGATATCGGGGCAACCCGACGCCCTCCGCCGCGCCGCCGAGGGGCTTGGATCGCAGTCCGAGGCACTCGGCGCGTGCGCGAAACGTCGCAACGGCGTGCTGGTGTTCGCCGGGATGGGAAGCTCCTACGATGCCTGTTACCCCGCGGTAACGCTGCTTGCCCGTGAGGGCATCCCCGTGCTCATGGCCGACACGGCCGAGCTGCTGCATTTCCGACTGCCGATGCTCGGCGCCGACGACGATCTCGTGCTCGTCAGCCAATCGGGCGAGAGTGCCGAGACGGTGCGCGTTGCCCAACAGCTGCGCGAACGCGGGGATACCCCACGCATCATCGCGATCACGAACGATCCGGAAAGCTCGCTGGCTCGAGCTGCAACCCTCACGTTGCGGACGTGGGCGGGCACGGAGTTCGGCCCGAGCACGATGACGTTCGCGGCCGCGCTCGTCGTGATCGGCGCCGCCGCGCGGGCCTTCGCCGGGGCGCGCCCCGGTGACGTCACGGCTCGCATGTCGCTGGACGCCGACATGGCGGCAGCCGCCATCGACGACATCCTCGCGCGTGCGGAACTCGCCGACGACCTCGTGGCATGGCACGGCGGGCGAGCGACGACCCTGATCCTTGCTCGCGGGGGCGCCCGAGCCGCTGCCGAGATGGGTGCGCTCACGCTGAAGGAGGCGGTCGGTATGCCGGTCGAGTCGCTGCAAACCGCGCAGTTCCGCCACGGACCGCTCGAGCTGGCGGGCCCCGGCCTTGCGGCGATGGTGATCGCCACCGAACCGGAGACCCGGGACCTCGATCTCGCGATCGGCGACGAGCTGCGTGCGCTCGGCGCCGCCGTGTGGACCGTGACCGCCGGGGTCGCGGCGCCCGGCGCGACCGATATCGGGCCCCTGGACCGCCTGGTGAGCCCGGCTGCGGCGATCGTTCCCGCACAACTGCTCGCCTGGCGTTTGGCGATCCTCGCCGGGCGCGAGCCCGGCGCGTACGTCCACGCCGCGAAGGTGACGACCCGTGAGTGAGGAACTTCGCGTGGCGCTGACCTTCGACGCGGAACACCCCGACCGGGCGTGGTGCCCGCCGGGCAACGCCGATCGCATCCTCGACACGCTCGCCGCCCACGATGTGCCCGCAACGATCTTCGTACAAGGTCGCTGGGCGCAGGCCTACCCTGGCACGGCGCGCAGGATCGCGGATGACGGCCACCTCGTCGGCCATCACTCGCACTACCACGCTCGGATGCCGCTGTTGCTCGGGGCCGGCTTCGCATCCGACATCGCAGACGGCGCCGAAGCGATCAGCGCGATCACCGGCGCGGATCCGCGACCCTGGTTCCGATGCCCGTTCGGGGCTGGGCACGATGACCCGCGTGTCCTCGCATCGCTCGATGCGCTCGGCTACCGCAACGTGCACTGGGATGTCGAGCTGAGCGACTGGGAACCGTGGCGTACCGGCGAACAGATCGCCACCGACGCGATCGCCGGCGTCGTCTCGCACGGCGACGGCGCCGTCGTCTTGCTCCATGCATGGCCGGGAGGCACGGCCGATGGGCTCGCCGACGCGATCGCGGGGATCCGCGATCGAGGCTTCTCCTTCGTCAGGGTCGACGCGCTGGAGCGTGTGCCGTGAAGCCGGCGGCGGTGCTGGCGGTGGACTGTGGCGGGTCCAAGACCGACGCCGCCTTGCTGCGGCGCGACGGCACCGTGCTCGGCGCCGCCCGGGTGCGAGCGAGCACGATCCCTCGATCGCGGTGGGACGCGTGGACGCATATCGAAGAGCCGCACCTGTTCCTCGTCGAGCTCGCGATCGAGCGCGCCGCCGCACAAGCGGGCCTGGATCACCGCGCGGGTACCGTGGCCGATGTCGGGGCGTTCTGCCTGGCGGGCGCGGATCTCCCGTCCGATGACCGCCGCTTGCTCGCGTGGATCCGCCGCGAAGCCTGGGTGGGATCTCCGCTGCTTCGCAACGACACGTTCGCGGTCCTGCGCGCGGGCACCGACCGCTCCTGGGGTGTCGCGGTCGTCTGCGGCTATGGCACGAACTGCACCGCGGTGGCGCCCGACGGACGAACGCTGCGGTACCCCGCGGTCGGGCCGATCTCCGGGGATTGGGGCGGCGGGATCGAGATCGGAAGCCGAGCAGCCTGGTATGCGGTACGCGCGGAGGACGGGCGCGGCGACAAGACCGTCATGCGATCACGCATTCCTGAGCACTTCGGCCTGCGTCGGCCCCGGCAGCTCATGGAAGCGATCTACTTCGGCAAGATCGCGGAGGACCGCCTCGCCGAGCTCGCGCCGCTGGTGTTCGAAGCGGCCGCAGACGGCGACGCCGTTGCGCGTTCGATCGTCGATCAGCAGGCCGATGAGGTCGTCACGATGGCGGGCACGGCGATCCGCCGGCTGCGCATGCGTGCGATGGACCCCGACGTCGTGTTGGGCGGCGGCGTGTTCCGAAACAGGTTCGAACCGTTCTTCTCGCGCATCGTTGACGGCATCCGCGCCGTCGCCCCGCAAGCCACCATCGTGCGGCTGAGCGCACCACCGGTCGTCGGCGCCGCCATGCTCGGGCTGGATGAACTCGGTGCGACGCGTGCCGCGCACGCCCGTGCGCGCACCAGCTTGACCCACGCGCGGCTCCGCACGCACACTCGAACCCGGAAGGAGCGTTGATGGCGCAGATCGTGCTGGACGGCGTGACCAAGGTCTTCGGGGACGTGATCGCCGTGAACCGGGTCTCGCTGGAGGTCGCCGACGGCGAGTTCATGGTGCTGGTCGGCCCGTCCGGCTGCGGAAAGTCCACGATCTTGCGCATGCTCGCCGGGCTCGAAGAGGTCACCGCCGGCGAGGTCTTCATCGGTGGAGAGCAGGTCACCGACCTCGAACCGAAGGCGCGCGATATCGCGATGGTGTTCCAGAACTACGCGCTGTATCCGCACATGACGGTCGAGCAGAACCTCGGGTTCGGTCTCAAGCTTCGCCACATGGCGAAGGACGAGCGGATCACGCGCGTGCGCGACGCCGCGACGATCCTGGGTTTGGACGAGCTGATGCATCGAAAGCCAGCCGAACTATCGGGTGGCCAACGCCAGCGCGTCGCGATCGGGCGCGCGATGGTTCGCGAGCCCAAGGCGTTCTTGATGGACGAGCCACTGTCGAACCTGGATGCGAAGCTGCGTGTGCACATGCGCGCGGAGTTGCAGCGGCTGCACGAACGCCTCGGCACGACCACCGTGTACGTAACGCACGACCAGGTCGAGGCCATGACGTTGGGCACCCGGGTCGCGGTCCTGCGCGACGGCATCTTGCAGCAAGTCGATACGCCACAGGTCCTGTACAACCGGCCGGCCAATCTGTTCGTCGCTGCGTTCATCGGTTCGCCGCCGATGAACCTCGTCGAGGCGCGGGTGCAGGGCGACGGCGTGCTGTTTGCCGGCTTCGAGATCCCGGTCGATGCCGCCGCACTGCGGGCCTACGACGGCCGCAGCGTGATCTTGGGGATACGACCGGCGGACATCGAAGATCGCGATCTCGGGCGCGACGAGGACCTCCCGTCGATCGAGGTGCTGGTGGACGTCACCGAGGAACTCGGCTCCGAGGTCAACGTGATCTTCCGCATCGACGCCCCGCCCGTGGCAACCGAAGAACTTCGGGCCGCAGCCGACCAGCCAGGCGAGGAGATCTTGCTGATCGCAGAGGAGCACCCGAGCTGCGTGTTCTGCGCGCGCGTCGATGCCCGCACGGCCTGCGCGCCCGGCGACACGGTCCGTCTCACGCTGGACCCGGCCCGGTTCCACTATTTCGATCCCACAACGGGGCTTGCGATCGACACGTCGCTCCACGCCGTCGACGCCTAGCCGCGATTCGCCTAGGCCGTCGTCGGCTCGTCCGCGGGCGCGTGCGACATCCCGGGAAGATCGGGGTCACCGGCCGCGGTATCCACCGGCAGCCAGCACTCCACCGTCGTGCCATTGCCGGGTGCGCTGACGACGCGCGTCCACCCACCGGCGAGTTCCGCTCGCTCCACCATCGTGGTCAGGCCGAGGTGACCGGGCTCGGGCTCTGACTGCAGATCGGGCGAGAACCCGCGCCCGTCGTCGACCACACGAACGACCACCCCTTCGGCTGCCTCCGCCACCTCGATGCGAACCGAGGTCGCCTCGGCGTGCTTGCGCGCGTTCACCATCGCCTCTTGCGCCGTTCGATACAGCAAAGCCGCCACATCCGTGTCGGGTTCCGCACGCAGGTCATCACGCACCTCGATCGACCATCCGGTCACCTTCGCGGTGTGCTCGGCATACAAGCGAAGCGCGGCCACCAACCCGTCTCGATCCAGCGCGAGCGGCCGCAACTCGAACAGCATCGATCGCAGTCGTTCGATCGCCTCCCGTACTTCCAGTTCGATCTCGGCGATCGCCTCGGGTGTGATCGAGTCCGGGAACTGCTGCAGCATCTGCAACCGCATGTCGGCCGCGCTCATCACCTGGATGGGATCGTCGTGGATATCGGCGGCGATCTGCCGCCGCTCGGCTTCTTGCGCGTGCTGCAGCCGTTGCGCGAGCTCGCGCCGCTGCTGCAGGGTCCGGCGGAGCACGTCGAGACTCCAGCGGAGTTTCTCCTCTGCTTCCTTGCGCTCGGTGATGTCGAGCATGACCCCACGCCAGAAGAGCACGGACCCGTCCTCGGCGAGCACGGGCCAGGCTTCGTCGCGCATCCACAGCGTCCGCCCGTCTTTCGTGTCGATGCGGTACTCGTCGAGGTAGGGGAGCTCGCCGGTATTGGATCGGCGGTTCGTTTCCAGCACGCGCTCGCGATCGTCCGGATGCAGCTGTTTGCGCCACAGCTCGGGGTCCCCCACCCACTCTTGGACGGAAAACCCGAGGATCGGTTCGACCTGGGGGCTCGTGTACAGATTGGTCGACAACTCGTCGGGACGGTCGATGTACAAGATCGCGGGCACACCTTCGACCAGCGTGCGGTACGCCTCCGGGTGCAGATCGTCGAGCCAACCGTCGCGCTCGCTCATCGAAGCCCGATCAATCCCGCCAGCAGCGCGGTTCGCGGCACGACGCTGTCCAGGTCCAGCCACTCCGCCGGGGCATGGTCGTCGCCTCCGACCGGCCCGAGACCGTCGATGACCGGCGTGCCGGCGGCCGCGATCGTGTTCGCGTCCGAGGCCCCGCCCGTGGCCGCGTCACGCAGCTCGAACCCGAGCTCGACCGCGAGCGCAACCGCTCGATCGATCAACGCCGCCACCGCCGGGGTCTTTTCCATGGGGCGATGCCAGGCGTTGCGATGCACGTCGATCGACATGTCGGGCGATGCCGCAACACCGCAGATGCGCTCGATCTCCCGCTCTGCCGCTTCGAGCGAGGCGAGCTCGGGTGCACGAAGGTCGACTTCGATCACGCAGCGAGCCGGCACGACGTTCGTGCGGGTGCCGCCCCCGATCGTGCCGATGTTGATCGTGACGCCGGGCCAGGCACCGTCGAGAGCCTGCAGCTGCGTGACCAACAACGAGGCTCGCGCGATGGCGTTGCGCCCCTTCTCGGGCTCGACGCCGGCGTGTGCGGCACGACCGTGCACGATCACCTCGTAGTCCGTCACGCCCTTGCGCGCCGACACGATGTCGCCGTTGGCCCGCGCGCCTTCTAACACGAAGGCGACATCGTGCTCGGGTGCGAGCTCGCGGATCACCGAGCCCGACGTCGTGGAACCGATCTCCTCATCAGGGTTGCAGACATACGTGATGTGACCGAACGAATCCACGCCGGCATCCTGCAGGGCCCTGGTCGCGAAGAACCCGGTGAGCAGCCCGGCCTTCATGTCGGACACCCCCGGGCCTCGGGCGGTCGATCCCTCTACCCGGAACGGGCGCTCCGCGACCGTGCCCTCGTCGAACACGGTGTCGGTGTGTCCGACGAGCAGCACCCGGGGGCCACCGGACCCACGCAGGCGCCCGATCAACAGATCCCCGAGCTGCGGTTCACCACCGAGCGGTGTATGCCGGCGGCGATCGACATCCCACCCACCGGCATGAAACAGCCGCTCGCAACGGTCGACGACCTGATTCACTCCAACGGGGGAATATGAGCCGCAGTCGATGTTCACCATCGCCTCGAGCTCGGCCAGATACTCGTCGTAGCGCGCGGCAACGCGCTCGCGCAGCCCCTGAACGTCCATCGGGCGGACGCTAGCATGCGCTTGGTCCCGCAACCATGGAAGAAGGGCAAGGATGCGCGAAGCACGAGGAGTCGTCGTACGTGAACGGGGGGCGCCCGCTCGGATCGAGCCGATCCACATCGACGCGCCGGGGCCGGGCGAGGTGCTGGTGCGGTTGGTTGCCAACGGCATCTGCCACTCGGACCTGTGGGCGATCGAATACGGCAACTGGGGTGCCGCGTTCCCGATGCTCCTCGGTCACGAAGGTGCCGGGGTCGTCGAAGAGGTCGGTGAGGGGGTGGGGCACATCGCCGCCGGCGACCCAGTCCTGCTGGCGTGGGCGGTCCCGTGTGGGGTCTGCGCCTCGTGCGTTCGTGGACGCCCACGCCGCTGCAGCCACGCGTGGAACCAGCCGCCGCGACTGCGCACGACGGACGGCGAGCGGCTGATCGGCACCCTGTCGATCGGCTCGCTGGCAACGCACACCCTCGTGCACGCCGCCCAGGCGATCCCCGTGCCGGCGGGAGCCGACCTGTCCCGCATCTGCCTGCTCGGCTGCGGCGCCTCGACTGGGCTCGGCGCGGCTGTCAACACCGCACCCGTGCAACCCGGGGATTCGATCGCGGTGATCGGTCTGGGCGGCATCGGGCTGTCCGCCCTGCAGGGGGCCAAGCTGGCCGGTGCCTCACGACTGATCGCGATCGACCGCGTGACGTCCAAGTTCGACACGGCGCGAGCCCTTGGCGCAACCGACGTGGTCAACGCCGCCGTCGAAGACCCCGTCGCAGCGGTTCGCGCCCTCACCGACGGCGGCGTCGACATCGCCTTCGAGGCGACCGGTAACGCTGCGGTCGTGGCGCAGGCAGTCGCCATGCTCACCCGCGCCGGCACCGCGGTCGCGATCGGGGTCCCCGCCCCCGACAGCACAGTCACGCTGGATTGGGGGGACGCGACCCCGGGCGCCGCGTACCCGACCAAAGTGACGTTGAAGGTCACCGACGGCGGCGATCCGCTCCTGGAGGACTTTCACGATTGGATCCGCGACGAGGCCGAAGGGCGACTGAACCTGGGGGCGCTGGTCACGCGAGAGGCCCCGTTCACCGACGCCGCGCTGGAGGAGGCCTTCCGCGCCATGCTGGCCGGTGACGTGATCCGCACGGTGATCCGTTTCGATCGCTAGGCCTGCGGGCGCACGCATCGACCGCGGCGTAGCATCGCTTCCGTGACCGCAGGCGAATTGAACCGGTGGTGGCGATCCGGCCTCTTGGTCATGACACCCCTGGTGCATCTGTTGTTCCGGGTCCGCGTCGTCGGGGTGGAGCATGTACCGGCACGCGGGGCGGCGATCGTCGCGTTCAACCACATCAGCGCGCTCGACGGACCGGCACTCGGGATCGAACTCAGCCGCCGGACCAGGCGCGAAACGCGCTTCCTGGTGGCTGCTGAGTTCTTCCGCAAGGCCTTCTTCGGAGGGGTGCTGCGCTCCTTCGACCAGATACCGATCCGGCGCGGCGTCGGCGACGTGCACGCGCTCGGTGCCGCCCTCGAAACCCTTCGCCACGGCGCGGTGCTCGCGATCGCTCCCGAAGGAGCGGTCAACCCCGCAGCGCCAGGCGAATTGCAGCGGATCCGAAGCGGTGTCGCCCGCCTCGCGCTGCCGACCGGAGCTCCGATCGTCCCGGTCGGCATCTGGGGGACCCAGAAGCGCTGGCCACACGGCGGGATCAACTGGGGTCGGCCGTGGAGACCTCGGGTCGCGATCGTCTTTGGACCACCTCTGCTCCCCCACGGCGACGCGAGCGCCGACGATGACGTCGACGATCTGTGCGAGCGGCTGCGGGTACGCCTCCAGGAGCAGGTGGCGGCCGCCAGGGCGATGGTGGGCGAGGCTCCTCGATGATCTGGGCCCGCTGAGTCCGCGGATGCGGAAAGGCCGGCCCGAAGGCCGGCCTTTCCGATGCAGCCAGGTCCGTGGCGGGGGCGCGAGGGTTGGAGACCAGCTCCCGTCGCCGAGGGGGATGGGGTACGTCCTGGCGTTGTCACCCTTCCTATCGCGGGGGCGGGACCAGATGTACGCGACGGGGGAGAAATATCCAGGATCGAGGGACGCGGTCAGTGCTTGGACGACCCGATCGACGTGCTGCCTTCACGGCCGTCGTTGCCGCCGCCGTTGTCGTTGTGGCCGCCGTCGTTGCCGGTGCCCTGATCGCGGTCGTTGGGATCGTCCCCTGGGTTCGTGCTGGATCCGCCTCCGTGCCCGTCACCGGAGCCATCGACCGATCCCACGGGGCCGGTGGGCGAGCCGGAACCGTCGTTGGGGTGCGGGTGATCGCCCGTCGCCTCGTGCGGCGTCTCCACGGCAGGTGGACCACTGAACGCGGGATGTGTATGCGGTCCCGCCACGCGCAAGCCAGGTGGCGGCGGCGCGGGAGCGATGTGCACGACGCCTGGATCGCCGAAGTGCCCAACCGTGGCGAACGCCGCGCCGGCGATCATCATCGCCGCGGCCACGGCAAGCGCGACGGCTCGCGCGCGAGACGGGCGTCGAAGGGGTAGCACCGGCGCGATGGGGCCATCCAGCTGCGCGACCAGCGCTGCCCACCCGGCGTCGACGTCGGGGGTCGGCATCGAGGCGACGGCCCGCTCGAGCCGCGATTGGACCGCCAACACCGCCGCATCGCGCTCGGGCGTCATGACTCCTCCCCCAGCAGGTCGGCAAGTGCCTTGAGAGCACGCCACTGTTTCGCGTTGATCGCGCCAGGCGATGTTTCCATCGCCGCTGCGACCTCGGCGTTGGACAGCCCGACGAGATACTTCAGCTCGATCACCTGGCGCTGCTCGGTCGGCAGCTGATCGATCGCCTCGTGCAAGGTGAGCAGTTCGGCGGTCATGGGCTCGACCGGTCGATCAGGAAGTTCCGCTCGCGGCTCGGTGCGGGCCGACGTTCGAAGCGCATCGATGGCGACGTGGCGCGCGATCCCGTAGAGCCAGCCTGCGAATGGGACCCCCGTATCGCGATAGGCTCCGAGCCCCCGCCACGCGCGCAGGAAGACCTCGGAGACCGCGTCATCGTCTTCACGACCGAGCCGGAAACGCACGAGACGCGCAACGGCCGCGACGTGGTCCCGATAGAGCTCTGCGAACGCATCGCGATCTCCGTCCTTGGCCCGTGCGACGAGGGCGCGGTCGCGCACTCGCCCGTCGGGCTCCTCACCCTTCCCATCGGACGAAACGCGCGAGATGTTCGCGGCAGACGCCTGGAACGCAGATACTTCCATCCCGGGTAGGTCATCGGCAGGACGGGGGGTCGGACTGAACGGGCCTCAGCGGTCGGCTGCGAGCTCCCCGGGAAGCCAGAACCACCGCAACCGCTCGAAAGCCTCGCCCGTGGTACCGTCGGGCCGCAACGCAACCGGCGGCGGCGGCAGTTCCGAGAACAAAGCCCGAGCCTCGGCCAGATAGCGTTGCAGCGCAGGTTCCTGCTCGTGATGACGGCGCGTCTGCGCGTGAAGCCCGTCGACGTCGAACGAGACCGAATCGAGCGTCATGGGCGGCTCCGGTGCCCCGTCGATGTGGTGCCACAACCCGCTGGCCGCGTCGAACCGGTACCAGGGCAGCAGCTTCCATCCCTCGCTCGCGACCAGATCCACGGCATCCAGCACGAACGAGAACACCTCCTCGGACAGGAAGTAGGTGAAGTTCACGCGGACCCAGCCCGGCTTGATGCCCTCGCAGCCGAGCGCGATCTGCTCCTGGAACTCGTGCGACGTCGCGATGTCGATCCCGAGCAGACGGTGCCCGTAGGGGCCAGCGCACGAACAACCGCCGCGCGCCTGGATCCCGAACAGGTCGTTCAGCAGCGCCACCACGAAGTTGTGGTGCAGGTAGCGACCGTCGTGCTGCACGACGAACGACACGATCGACAGACGCGGCAGTTCATGGCTGCCGAGCACCTGGATCGAGGCGTTGTCCTCCCATCGGTGTAGCGCGCGATGCGTGAACGACTCCTCCACATCGCGGATAGCCTCGCTGCCGACAGCCGCCTTCAGCCCGAACACGAGCCCGGCGCGGATCGAGCCGACGATGTCGGGCGTGCCGCCCTCCTCCCTGCGCTCGATGTCGTGCAGGTACACGTGCTCCAAGGGGTTCACGTACTCGACCGTGCCACCGCCGGGCACGCTCGGAACCGTGTTGTGGAACAGGTCGCGTCGCGCAACCAGGACACCCGGTGTGCCCGGCCCGCCGATGAACTTGTGCGGCGACAGGAAGATGGCGTCCTTGTAGTCGAGATCGGCATCATCGTCGCCACGGTGTGGCGCCATCTCGACGTCGATGTAGGGCGCGGCGGCGGCGAAGTCCCAGAACGACAACCCGCCGAAGCGGTGCAACAGCACGGAGATCGCGCGCGTGTCGGACAGGATGCCGGTCACATTGGACGCTGCCGAAAAGCTGCCGATCTTCACCGGGCGATCGGCATGCTCTTGCAGGGCGCCCTCCAGCAGCCCGAGATCGATCCGCCCGTCGTGGTCCTCGGGGATCTCGATCACATCGGCGATCGACTCGCGCCACGCCAGCTCGTTGGAATGGTGCTCGTAGGGACCAATGAACACGACGGGTCGCTCGGCCGCGGGGATCCGATCTCGGAGCTGGTAGCGAGCGTCGAGATCCGCGGGCAGACGAAGGTTGAGGCACGTCACGAGCTTGTCGATCGCCCCAGTCGAGCCGGACCCGGCGAACAGCACGACGTGCTCGGCGGCATCGCCACCGCACGCGTTCAGGATCTGCCGACGAGCGTCCTCGCGGAAACGGGACGTCTGCATCCCGGTGCCGGACGATTCGCTGTGCGTGTTCGCGTACAGCGGCAGCACCGCGTCGCGGATGTAGTCCTCGATCGGCGCGAGCGAGCGCCCCGACGCCGTGTAGTCCGCATACGTGACGCGGCGAAGACCGTACGGGCCCATGACTGCTTCGTCGGCGCCGATCACCGAATCGCGGATCCAGTCGAGCATCGCGGGGTCGCCGGTCACAGCAGCATCGTAGCCGGGAGAACGAAAAAGGCCGCCCGAAGGCGGCCCTCGCCGTAGGAGTCGCGGTTGCCGGAGCTAGCTGCCGAGCGCCACCGCGTTGATCAGGTTGGAGTCGCGTAGCTTGCGAAGCGCCTCGCGCTCGATCAGGCGCACGCGCTCGCCGGACAGGCCGAGCACCTTGCCGGTCTCGCGCAGGCTGAGCGGCTGACCGTTCTCCAATCCGTAGCGAAGCGCCACCACGTGGCGCTCACGCTCGTCGAGCACTTGGTCGACGGCACCGCCGATCTCCTCGCGCAGCAGCTGGTCTTCGACCTCGTTGAACCCGGCGTCGGAGTCGATCTCTTCGATCAGATCGCCGAGCTCGGTGTCCTCACCGACGGGCGACTGCAGCGACAGGGGCTCGCGGCGGCCCATCTCGGTCAGATCGTCGATCTCTTCCACCGTGGTGTCGAGGGCCTTGGCCAGCTCGTCACGCGTGGGCTCACGCCCGACGGACTGCGCGAACTGGAACCGTGTGCGGTTCAGCTTGCGAAGCCGATCGTGGATGTGCACCGGCAGACGGATCGAGCGCGAACGATCGGCGATCGCGCGCGTGATGCCCTGACGGATCCACCACGTGGCGTACGTGGAGAACTTGAACCCGCGACGCCAGTCGAACAGCTCGACCGCGCGCATCAGGCCGATGTTGCCCTCCTGGATCAGGTCGAGCAGCGGCAGTCCCTGGCCCTGGTACTTGCGGGCCACGGACACCACGAGGCGAAGGTTGGCCATGATGAACCGCTGACGGGCGGCCTCGGCCTTGCGCACGTCGGCGCGCGCCTTCGCGATGGACTTCTCCGAACGAAGGCGACCGGCGCGCAGGCGCTCTTCGCCTTCCTTGCCGCCTTCGATGGTCATGGCGAGTTCGACCTCTTCCTCTTTGGTAAGCAGCGGCTCGCGGGCCGCCGCCTCCAGGTAGAGGCGCAGGTCATCAGCGTCGTCGGTCCCTAGGGGACGGGCTGGATCGGGCACTTCGTATCAGCCTCCTCCTCGAAGCCTCTTCGCTGCATGGGGCAGCGCCGTAGGTCTTCGGGAACTCGGGGTTGCTCCTCAGATTCGTCGTGAACAGCTCTCGGGTTCGCAATACCCCCTGCGCAAACGCCTTCGCCGTTCAAGGGCCATGGTAGGGGGGGTCTGCGTAAATGTAAAGCTCAGGGCATGTGAAGGTCTTGTGAAGCCATTCACAAAGTCTGCAAAACACCGGCAGCCAAGGCCGTCTGGCTGGCGGGTAGGCTGGCGCTGTGGCTTCGGACCTGCCGGCGGTGCAAACCTTGGACATCGAAGGACCCCTCGCGTTTCGGGAGTGGGAGGGCCCCTCGGAGGTCACGTTCGTCCTGGTCCATGGCCTTGGAGGCTCCCATCTCAGCTGGATCCAGGTGGCGCCGGGCCTGGCCGGGCTCGGCCGCGTCCTCGCCCCCGATCTGCCGGGGTTCGGGCGCTCGCCGCGAAGCGGCCGGCCGACCCGGCTCATGGACGAGCGACGTTGGCTCTCTCGGTTCCTGGACGCGACCGTCGAAGGACCGGTCGTGCTCGCAGGCAACTCGATGGGTGGCGTGGTCTCGCTGCTCGAGGCGGCCGTCGAGCCCGACCGGGTTGCGGGAGTCATCTTGACGTCCTCGGTGTATCCCTACTCCCGTGGGGGCTTCCCGCACCCGCTGGTGCTCGGGTCTTTCGCCGCCTATGACGTGCCCCGACTCGGCGAGCTCGTGGTGAAGACGCGACGTGCCGCGGTCGATCCGGACACGTTCGTGCGTCTCGGGCTGCGGATGTTGACGGTCGACCCGAGCGCGATCCCCGATGAGGTGATCGCGCTGCATGCAGAGCTGATCGCCGAGCTGCGAGCCGACCCCGAGGCTCCGACGGCATTCCTGGATGCCGCACGCTCGATCAACACCTACGTGCGCAACCCCGCGCTCGGCGAGCGGGCGATGAGCAACGTGGTCTGCCCGGTCCTTGCGATCCATGGGCTCAAGGATCGCTTCGTGCCCGTGACCTACGCGGAAGCCGCGCTCGCGAGGTACCCGTCCTGGCGAGGCCGGTTGCTCGCCCGCGTGGGTCACGTGCCGCAGATGGAGGCGCCCGCTCGATGGCTCACCGAGGTCGCCGACTGGTACGCGGCGGCGCTTCGCTGAAGCCGTGCTAGCGTCCGCGCCGATGGGTCGGCGATCGCAAGCGGCGCTTCTGCTTGGCATGATCGTGTGGCTCGCGGCGCCGATCGGCACGGCACGCGCCGACGAGAACTACGGCGCGAGCGTCAAGGCGCTCGACAACGTCTTTGCCCAGCAGGTCGTGCGGATCCAGCCCGGCGAGAGCGTCGAGTGGGTCAACGAGGGCCAGGCGCCCCATACCGTGACGGCCGACGACAGCTCGTGGGATTCCAGCGAGGTGGCGCCGGGTCGGGAGTTCTCCCACGCGTTCGATCAGCCCGGCATCTACACGTACTTCTGCAGCTATCACGGCAGCCCCGGTGTCGGCATGATCGGGACGATCGCCGTTGGCGACGTCGCGCTGCCCGGTCCTTCGGGCGACGTCTCGCCCGAGGTAGAACAGCCGCCGCTGCATTTCTCGGACACGGTTCGCGTGCCGGCGGACGTGCTCACGATCCAGGAGGCAGTCGACACCGTGCAGCCCGGCGGGATGGTGCTGATCGCGCCGGGCATCTACACGGAGCAGATCACCGTCACGACGCCCTACATCACGATCCGCGGGGAGAACCGGAACACGACGATCATCGACGGGGAGTTCCAGCGCGCCAACGGCATCCAGGTGATCGAGGCCGACGGCGTCGTGATCCAGAACCTGACCGCGCGCAACAACCTGCTCAACGGCTTCTTCTGGAGTCGGGTGCACGGGTACTGGGGCACCTACCTCACCGCGTACAACAACGGCGACTACGGGGTCTTCGCGTATGACTCGGTCTACGGACAGTTCGATCATTCGTATGCGAGTGGGTCGCCGGACTCCGGCTTCTACATCGGACAGTGCTTCCCGTGTCACGCGCTGATCACGGATGTGATCGCCACCAACAACGCCGTGGGGTTCTCCGGCACGAATGCGGGCGGTGACCTATCGATCGTGAACAGCGAGTGGGCGTACAACCTCGCGGGGATCGTGCCGAACACGCTGGACTCCGAGCTGTACCCCCCGCAGCACGACGCGGTGATCGCGGGTAACTACGTGCACGACAACGGCAACCCCGAGGCGCCGACGCTGGCGCTCACCTACCCCGCGTTCGGCACCGGGATCCTCGTGACCGGCGGACGCGACAACCTCATCACGCAGAACCTGGTCGAGGACTCGGCCACCTACGGCATCTTGGTCGTGCCGATCTTCGATACGAACGTCTGGGTGACGGCAGATAACGTCGTGCGCGACAACATCGTGCGACGAAGTGGGTCGGCCGATCTCGGGCTCGGCGGGCCGTCGGAGGGCGGGGACTGCTTCGCCGACAACGACACCGCCACGAGCCAGCCGCCCGCGATCCAGCTGTTGTACCCATGCGAGGGCGTCCGCCCGTTCCCCGCCGGCGGCGGTTCGATGGTGCCGACGATCACGTTCCTGACCCGCTACATCGAGGTGCTCGGCGGTGCGGTGCCCGGTGGAGACTGGCACACGCAGCCGGCACCGCCGCCACAACCGCAGATGCAAGGCGTTCCCGGTGAGGCACCGCCGATCATCGCGATCGGCGGCGAGAACCTGCCGCAACCGTTCCGCGTTCGCGACCCGCACACGATCCACCCCGTATCCGGTCCGACCGTTTCCAAGGAGATCGCCATCATGGGCTTGCCGCTCGCAACGTCGTGGGGAGGCCTGCTGATCGGCCTCTACGGCTACATCCTGCCGTTCGTGCTCTACGCCACGTGGGTGGCGGTGGCCATCTGGGATCTGATCCGCCAGGAGTCCGCACCGATGCCGCATCGAACCCGCTGGATGCTGGTCGTGCTGGTCGTGCCGTTCCTCGGGCCGCTGCTGTACTACGGGTTCGGGCGTTCGCCGATCCCACGCCAATTGCGCCTGGTGCTCACGGTTGGCGGCGTCGTGGCGTACCTGATCTTCCTGATCCTCGGCACGTTGATCAGCTGATCCGTCGCACGGCGCCTTGTGCCTCGAGCGACCGCCCTTGCATCAGCTCGGCGCCCCGGCCGGCGGCGAGCACGACCTCCTCATCGGGGATCGCCGACCGGATCGACGCCGCGGGATTCACACCTGCGTCTCCAACCGGATGCGCATGCGTTTGTTGGCCTTGCCTTTGGACTCGGTCTTGACGACGGTGACGTGACCGACCTCCAGGGTCGAGCGCACGTGTGTGCCGCCGTCGGCCTGCTTGTCGATGCCCTCGATATCGATCACCCGGATCGGGTCGACATCGGCGGGGATCAGGTTCGCTTTGGTGCGGATCAGATCGGGATCGGCCAGCGCTTCAGCGCGCGGCAGGAACAGCACGCTGACCGCGTGCATCTCGGCCAATGCAGTGTTGAGGCGTTCCTCGACCTCGCGGCCGAACTCCTGGCTGATGTTGGCG
>JANMPG010000028.1:0-7848 GCA_031369745.1 Actinomycetes bacterium | reverse complement strand
GAATGAGATGTTCGAAATGCTGTTCGAGCGTTGCCGCGATCAGTGGTGGGAGAAGCGGGAGACTGGTACCAACTAGATCCTGCTCCCGCTCAGGCAGCAGCCCATGGGGAGATCCCGTTTCGGCGGGGTCTCCCTGTTTGGATGACGAACGCCGAGCGGTCGGGCCCGAAGCCTTGGGCAATTCTTGGGCAAAACAGTGCGCGCACGTCAGGGGTTCGGGGGAGCACGCACTCCGCGTTAGCGCAGGTCAGCGCTGATGAGCGTCGGTCACAGCACGGTGCCTTACGGACTCATAATCCGTCGGTCGCAGGTTCGAGCCCTGCCCGCCCCACCGAAGTCAGTTCGGCAACGGCGATCATATCCGCGGGGGTGAGGCGCCACGCGGCGGACGCGGCGTTGGCGACGATTTGGTCAGGCCGCGTGGCGCCGGCGATGACGGAAACCACGGGCTCGTGCGACAGCAGCCAGCCGAAGGCGAGCTCGAGCAGGGTGTGTCCACGCTCCTCCGCGAACCGGGTCAGCGCGTCGACCTGGTCGAACTCGTCCTCACTCACGGCCTCCTTGTAGAACGCGAGTCGGGTACCCGCAGGCGGCGGTTCCCCTCGGCGGTATTTCCCCGTCAGCACGCCGCTGGCCAGCGGGAAGTAGGGGATGTACGCGAGGCCGGCCGCCGCCGCGGCCGCAAGACCGTCGGACTCGTCGCCACGCTCGAGCAGGCTCAACTCGTTCTGCACGCTGACGAAGCGGGCCGCGCCCTCCACGACAGTGTCGGCTGCTTCTCGTTGCTGCGCCGCGGAGAAATTGGAGCATCCGATCTCGCGGACCACACCTTCGCGGACGAGTTCGTCGAGGACGGCGAGCGTGTCGCCGATCGGGACCTTCGGATCGGGTTCGTGGAGCTGGTAGAGATCGATGTGGTCGGTGGCGAGCCTGCCGAGGCTGTCCTTCACAGCACGCCGCACGTAGTCCGGGGCTGCGCCGACCTTGTCGGGCGCGACCTGCATGCCGAACTTGGTCGCCAACACCACGCGATCGCGCCGCCCGGCGAGGATCCGACCGAGGTACGTCTCGCTTTGCGTGTCGCCGTAGATGTCGGCGGTGTCGAGGAGCGTGACGCCGGCGTCGAGCGCGGCATCGACCACTGCGCGCGTGCCGGCCTCATCGACGCGCCGCCCGAAGTTGTTGCACCCGAGGCCGACGACGCTGACCTTCAGTGAGCCGATCGTTCGTGTGTGCATGCCGGCGATGCTACTCGCGAGCGCGCGGTCAGGCGGCCGCGCGGATGGCCGACTCGCACTCGGTCGGCCCCGCGCCGTGCACCGCGTCGAGCCACATCTGCATGAACGGGGCAAGGATCGATGCCAGGACGCCTTGCTGACCGGTATCCGGGTGGACGCCGTCGCTCGACAGCGCGTCCAGCGGAACCAGGCGATCCCAATCGAGCACCGCGCCATTGGGTATCTGTCCCATCGCGGCGACGATCGCTGCGTTGACGGCGGGCACGTCCGGATCGGGGCCGTGGGCGGTGAGCCATAGCACTACGCGTGCATCGCCTTGCGCAGCGAGGATGCGCTGCGCGTTCGTCGCGGTCGCGGCCGGGTCCGCGTCGTTCACGCCGATCTCCACGACGACCGCATCGGCCACCGGCGCAGTGAGCGACTCGGCCGCGCCTGCCGCACCGTCGGACCCGCGACCGACCAGCGCGTCCACGCTCACCGTCCACGACGGCAGATCTGCAACGACCTCGGTCTGGCCGCCGTCGAGGATGGAGTCACCGATCATCTGCGCGATGGCCGGATCGCTCACCTTGTTTACGTTGGGGATCGCGAGCCACCGCCGCGTGACGCCATCGGCCTGCACCCAAAGGAACCGTGAGTCGGAGGGGTTCAGCGACAGCGCGCCGAAGCCCGTCACGCCCATCGGGAACCCCGTGGGCGGCACGCCCCCGACCGCAACAGCGTAGGACCCCCCGAGGAAGCGACGAACGCCCTGCCCGTTGTCGATCACCGCGACCGCCGGCATTGCGGGGTCGCACCGATACACGAAGGCCTGTTGGAAGGGAGCACACGACCCGTCGACGCGCCGCACCAAGGCCACACTTACCGGCGAGACCGCGGCCGGGGGCGCGCAGCCGTCGCGCTGCACGGGGCGTGCCGGTGACGGGGCGGGCGTGAGGCCCGGTGCCCCCTCCCCTTGGGCGGCGGCATAGTGATCGCAGGCGCTGAGCAGCAGCGCGACGCCAGCAAGCGTCGCAAGTGATCGCACGAGGGTTCGCGGTTTCCTCGTCATCTGGTGCGAGGCATCCTAACCGGGCCCCGTGACGCCCTGGCCGCGCCCTAGAACTCCGGGTCCACTGGCACCGGCTCGTTCACGGAGGTGTTCTGACACGTGTTCCCGGCCCAGTCCGTGGCTGTGGTCGAGGGGTTCCATCGTGTGTTGCTCGACACGACGGCGGTGGTTCCCGCGCCGCTTGGCGTGCCGAGCACCACCGTGATCGAGCTTCCCGATATCGTCATCGTGGAGTTCGTGAAGTTGATCGAGGTCGTGGTGTACCCGGTGCTCCCGAGCCGGACCGTGCCGAACGGCAGCTGCGCCGTGTTCGCTGCGTTCCAGATCTGCACCCGGTCTCCGCCGCCACCGTTGGCGTTCAGCAGACGCAAGGTGACGGCCGTGCCCGTCCCGGTCCATCCGGCGAGGATCGACTCCGGCTCCATGGGTTCGGAGAAGACGTAGGTGATCGAGTCCCCGGTCTCGGCCAGGCCGGCTGTGCCCCCGGCCTTGTTGGCGGTGATGAGGTACGTGGCGGTCGGGCGCGTGCTGTCAACGATGACGGAGAATCCGCCCGTCGTCGCGGTATGCGCGAATGAGTCCGTGGCCGTGATCGTGAACGCCTTCGAGCCGGCCGCGAGGGGGTTGGACGCGGTCACCAGGACGCTTCGGTAGTTGTACGTCACGCCGCTGATCGTCCACGAGCCGGCCGTTAGCGCCGACGCGGTCGCGCCGGTGGTGACCGTCGAAACGTTGGCCGTGGCGGCTGTGATCGCGCTGCCGGGATCGATGATCGAGGCATACACGCGGTAGGTACCACCCTGGGCGACGTAGCCGGGGATGCCACCAGTGGCCTTCTGGATCACCGCCGCGCTCACGACGGGTGGGAGCGTGTCAACACTGATGGCGGCCGAGGCGGTCGAGGCGCCGCTGGAACCCACTGCGTACACGGTGTGGGGTCCGTCTGCCGTCGCGGCCGGGATCGTCACCGAAGCGCTCGACGAGCCACTTGCGGGAACGGGGGTCGGCACGATCGAGCCGGTCAGCAAGGTCCCGGTGCTTGGGTTATCGAGGCGCCAGGTCACCGTCTCGCCGGTCACGAACGAGGCGATAGTCGCGGCCTTCACGGCCGGGAGCGCCGTGATCGTTGTCGCGGAAGTGAACGTCAGTGATGGCGACGCGATGGTCGCGGTTGGGCTCGCGGGGCTCTCTGTGCCGAGCCAGGCGCCGTGCTTGGGGGTCACGGAGTAGTACCAGGAGCCGGGGGGTACCGCGGCTTCCGTACAGGTGAGCGCGGCGATCGTGCCCGTACAACTGGCATTGATCGTGGCTGGTGTCCCCGTGCCGGCGTCGTAGCGCTTCACGATATAGCCGCTGACGCTCGCGCCATCGGCGAACTTCGCGACGGCCCAGCTCACCGCGACGTTTCGACCGCTGACGGACACCGCGGGTCGGTTGCCCGTGGGTGCGATGTCCGCGCGCGTGTAGCTCCGCCCGCCTCCGGGGGACGACCACTGCGCGTGCGCGATCCCAGGCATGGTCAACAACACCAGCACGGTCGGGACGAGCACGCGCAGCCTCTTCATACGCGAGTAGACCTCGCGTCGAACGTCAGTGGCCACTGGGCTCCTTGGCAACGGTCCGGAGCGCGGCGACGCAAGCGCACCTTGACCCGGACGACGCGAGTGCGTTCTGCGGGGATCCGCCGCACTCCCTTCCAGGGGTGGGTGACCAGGAAACGACCGGCGCACCGGCCGTTTGGTCCGTGGCCTCGTCGCACGTGCACGCGGATGACGTAGACGGCGACGTGGACCGCGAATGGATTGTGGATGCGGAGTCGAAGCGTCTTCGTCATCCCAGGGTGCATGCCGTTGACGTGTCCGGTGATCGTGAGGGTGCGGGCCGCTGTGCCTTTGTCGACCCCGCGCACGGACCATGTTCCCGCCACGGCAGCGGCGCTCACGGCCAGGCTTGCGGCCAGGACCGGGGCGATCACTGAGGTCAGACGAGGTTTGCGCACGGTTCCTCCACGTACACGGACGCGTCGGAGGGCGGGGCATGTGCCCCGCCCTCCAGGACGCGTCAGCGAGTCGGTTGACTTAGCTGTGGCCGACCAGAGACACGGGGATCGTGAACGTCTTGCCCTGGCAGGAGTCGTTCGACGTGGTGGCGGAGTTCGCCATCGCCGCCGCGCCAGTGAGGGTCACGTTCAGCGTGCCTGTCGCGGGAACGAGCCAGCTACCGGACTGGTCCGTGTAGCTCACGCCGTTGCCCGTGTAGGGGCCCGATGCGTTGTCACACGTCGCGTTGCCCGATGTGATGGCGCCGCTACCGTTGATGTTGGTCACCGTGACGGCGTAGCTGTTGGAGTTGCTGATACGCAGGATCACGTCGGAGGTACCGCCCGGGTGGAGCTGGGCCGAGGTGCTGGCGCTCACGTCAACGGTGGTCAGCGCAGCCGCGGTCTCGGCCTGCGTGTAGCCGCTGCCGGTACCGCTTGCCGTCCACCACGCGAATGCAACGGTGCTGGCGAGCAGGATGCCGAGGAACAGCGACACCACGGTCGCGCGCTTCGAGAAAGTGCGGAAGGTCATCGATTCCTCCTTGGGTTGGGGGACCTTCATCGTCCAAGGGGATATCGGATGGTCATTTCGTGTGTTGATACCTAGTACTTGTGACTTCCGGGTACGCGTTTCGTTAGGTGCGCAACAGTACAACGGGGTCGCCGAGCGTGATGGCACCCTGCACTTCGGTCTCGGCGTAGACGCCGAACGGGACGCCGCTTCGGTCGGCCATCATCGGTCGGAACACGGCGATCTGCTTCAGGGTGTTCCAGTCGCGTACGCCCGTGCGCGGGTCTTGCGTCGTGACCACGCAGCGCGGGATCTGGCCACGGATCCGCAGCACCGCCTCGCCGACGCGGATGCGCTGGCCGTCCCACGAGTCCTCGTCGAACGGCGCGCAGCCGTCCAACTCCAGGTTGATGCGGAAGCGCAGCGCGCTGAGCTCGCCCTCGTAGTCGCCGCGGCGCGCGAGGTCCTCGACCGAGGCCCGCGAGACAACTGTCAGCGGATATACATCGGTTCCGTCGCCGTCGCGATCCGTTCGGATCAGCCGGACGGGCGCTCCCGCGAACCGCGAGAAGGCGTCGGCGAAGTCGCCGTCCACGACGTGCCCGGGGACATCGCGACCATAGAAGTCGGTGACGTGGGACCCCGCGAGCTGATCGGTCGGGCCGATCGCGGTGGTGCCGTCGGGGAACGTGCACGCGAGGACGCCGGTGTCGGGGTCCATCTGCGTGAGGATCCGTACCAGTGGTCCGTGGACCGATCCGCTGAACAATCGCCCTCGCGAGTCGATCAGGTGGAAGCGCCGGTCTCCGGCGATCCCGACCTCAGTCAGGGACGTCGCCTGCACTTGTTGCAGCGCAGTCCCTTTCACCACTGTCATATTGACGCGAGCAAGTGTCGGCACACGAAGAAACTACCGGAAGACGGATCGACCGGGGCACGGGTTTCACCTATGATTTTCGATCACGGTCCGCGTACCGACGGCAGGGGGATCTTGCGATGGAGCCAGACGTTTGGGCTGAAGACGAGGCACCGCATGGCAACGTGATGTCGAACCTGCTCGATCTGCAGGCCAGGCTGCGGGGCGATCCCGCCTCACTTTCCCGGGGAGCGGCTCGCCGTCGGGTACCCGCCGACGAGTCGGTGACGGTCTTCACCGAGGACGTGCAGGTGGTCGAGGAGCAGCCGCGCCGCAACGAGCCCGATCCGCTCGTCGCCTCCGTCGACGAGGCGGAGGATCGGATCCTTGCGCTCCAGCGTCGACTGCAGTTCCTCGAGCTGGAGATCGACGCGTATCACACCGTGATCGCAGGCGAGGTGCTCGATGACCCGCTCTCGGTCGGGGACGCCGACGTGATCGACCTCCAACACGAGGTTAAGGGCCGCTTCACTCGCGGCTGAGCGCTCGCTCCGGGCGTCTCGGCGCCCCGTGGTACGGTCGCTGCATGACTCCGACGCTGCATGAAGACGTTGCGTCGCTCGCATTCTTGCTGGGCACCTGGAGCGGCGAGGGCCGTGGGAAGTTCCCGACGATCCAGCAGTTCGCGTACCGCGAAGAGATCGTTTTCGAGCACGTCGGCGATCCCTACCTGTTGTATCGCCAGGGTAGTTGGGATCTGGCCGGTGACGCCCCGGTGCACTTCGAGCGTGGGTTCCTGCGACCGGGCGTCATGCCTGGGTCACTCGAGCTGTGCCTGGCTCACCCGATCGGCGTGACCGAGGTGGCGCACGGCTCACTGGCCGGGCGGTCGCTCACGCTGACCGCCGTGGCGTCGGGGATCGGCCACACGTCGACCAGCCTCGATGTGCAGGGGCTCGTGCGCCGCTACCGGGTGCAGGACGAGGTGCTCACCTACGAACTCGACATGCAGACGGGTGAGACGCCGATGACGCGGCACCTGGACGCCGCGCTGAGGAGGGTCGCGTGAGCGGCGAAGGCGTCAGCCTCAAACGGCTGTGGCTGTTCGGCTGCGTTGCGGGGTTGGCGCTCGGCGGCCTGTTGTATGCGGCCGACCAGCGAGGCGTGGCCGACATCGTGTGGGCGGCGACGACCGTGCTCGGCGGCCTGCCCGTGCTCATCGGCGTGTTTCGCTCCTTGGCTCGCCGGGAGGCAGGCGTCGACGTCATCGCCATCTTGGCGATCATCGGGTGTCTCGCGCTCGAGGAGTACTTCGCAGGCGCGGTGCTCGCCGTCATGCTCGCGAGTGGCCAGGCGCTGGACGACTATGCGGAACGTCGTGCTCGCCGGGAGTTGTCCGCCCTGCTGGAGCGCGCGCCCACGAAGGTGCATCGCTACGAGGACGGCGTCTTACAGACACGAGACATCGACGACGTCGTCCTCGGCGACCTTCTGTTCGTCAAGACGGGAGAGGTCGTGCCGGTCGACGGACTGCTCGAGGGCGATGCCGTCCTCGACGAGGCGGCGCTGACGGGCGAGTCGCGCCCGGTGGAGCGTCCGCGCGGCGACCTAGTGCGATCCGGGGCCGTCAACGCCGGACCTGCCTTCGATCTGCGTGCGACCGCGAACGCGGCAGATAGCACGTACGCTGGCATCGTCCGGCTGGTTGAGGCGGCGGAGAAAGAGAAGGCGCCGGCCGTTCGACTTGCCGACCAGTACGCGATGTGGTTCATCCCGATCACGTTGGTGATCGCCGGAGCCGCGTGGATCGCCTCGGGCGACCCGTTGCGAGCGCTGTCCGTTCTGGTTGTCGCCACTCCATGCCCGTTGATCCTCGCGGTGCCGATCGCGATCGTGGCCGGCATCTCGCGCGCGGCCAAACGCGGCATCATCGTCAAGGGCGGCGGTGCGCTCGAAACGCTCGCTCGCGCCACGATCTTGCTGTTCGATAAGACCGGCACGCTCACGTCTGGGATCCCCCACGTGGCCGATGTGGAGTCGTTCGGTGCCACCGAGGCCGACGAGTTGCTCCGTCTGGCCGCCTCCCTCGACCAGGTCTCGCCGCACGTGCTCGCGACCGCGATCGTCGGCGCGGCTCGCGACCGCGGCGTT
>JANMPG010000022.1:0-7377 GCA_031369745.1 Actinomycetes bacterium | reverse complement strand
GGCTCGTTGATGCCCACCGTGGCCCCGCGCGCATCGAAGACGAACTGCGCGGCCTGCACGATCGCGTGCACGTCGATCTGCGGGTGGGGCGTCAAGAGCACGACCGCATCGAACCCCGCAAGGGTCGCGGCGTCCGGCTCGACCGACGTCAGCGTCGAGCCAGCGATCGTGACGGTCTCGACGAACGGATCGTGGTAGGCGATCTCGGCGCCCTTGGCCGCCAGCCGCTCCAAGACCAAGATCGACGGAGAGCCCCGCAGGTCGTTCACGCCAGGCTTGAAGGCGACCCCGACCCCGAGCACGCGTGAGCCCTTGACGGGCTTGCCGGCGTGGTTGAGCGCTTCGGCGACCCTCGTCGCGACGTATTCCGGCATCCGGTTGTTGACCTCGTTCGCATGCTCGATGAAGCCGACGCGGTAGCCGAGTTGCTGGCCGGCTCGCCAGGACAGATACGTCGGGTCGATCGAGATGCAGTGGCCGCCCACGCCCGGGCCTGGCCAGAACGCCTGGTACCCGAACGGCTTCGTTGCCGCGGCGTGCAAGGCTCCCCAGATGTCGACGCCGAGCTCCTTGGCCATCACGGCGAGCTCATTGACCAAGGCGATGTTGACCTGGCGGTAGGTGTTTTCGATCAGCTTGGCCATCTCGGCTTCGCGTGGCGAGGACGTCACAGCGATCGAGTGCACGATCGGGGCGTAGAACGACACGGCGAGGTCACGGCAGCGTTCGGTGAGACCGCTCACGATCTTGGGCGTGTTTTGGATCTGGTGATGACTCTGACCCGGATCGATGCGCTCGGGGGAGTACCCCAGCGCGAAGTCGGCGCCGGCAGTCAGGCCGGAGGTCTCCAGGATCGGCCGCAGGAACTCCTCGGTGGTGCCGGGCCACGTGGTGGACTCCAAGATCACGAGCATGCCGGAACGTAGGTGTGCGGCCACGGCCTCGCTCGCGGCCTTGACCATCGACAGGTCGGGCGCGCCGTCCGTCAGTGGAGTTGGCAGGCACAACACGACGACATCGGCGCCTTCGAGCACGCCGGTCTCGTCAGAGAACGTCGCTCGGTCCAATGCGGCAAGTTCCGAAGAGGCGATGTCCACGATGTACGAGCGACCGCCCTGCAGATCCTCGATCTTCGTGCGGTCGGTGTCGAAGCCGATCGCCGAGAAGCCGGCGTGGTGGACCCCGACGAGCAGCGGCAGCCCGACGTAGCCGAGCCCGACGACCGCGACCACCGCGTTTCGATCACGGATCTTGGTCGCGAGGTGCTCGAGCGGATCGACGTCGGGCACAGATACGACATCCACAGGGGGCTCCTCGTCGGTGGGAAGGGGTTGCGCCGCCAGGGTAGCGCTCACGCGCGCGGCGTCGCAAGGGTCACTCGGCGGCGAGCCACGCGTCGATCTCGCGGACGATCGCCGACTTCGTTGGGTCCTCGGCGAAACTCGCATCCACGCCGGCTCGCGCGAGGGCGGCCAGATCGGCGTCGGCCAACCCCCAGGCGTTGCTCGCCGCCGCGTACACGTCGGTGAGCCACCCGCCGAACATCGACGGATCGTCGCTGTTCAGGGTGACGACGACCCCAGCCGCACGCAGCTCAGGGAACGGGTGCGCCGCGAGACTCGGATACGCGCCCGTCGCCACGTTGGAAACCGGGCAGATCTCCAGGGGGATACGCCGCGCCGCCAGCTCGCGCACGAGCGCCGGGTCCTCGATCGAATGCACGCCATGCCCGATGCGGTCGGGTTCGTAGTGCTCCAGGGTCGCCCAAACGTTCTCCGGGCCCGCCCACTCGCCGGCATGCGGGACGCTGCGCAACCCGGCTTCAGCAGCGCGGCGGAACAGCTGCGCGAAGGGCTCGATCCCGGTGCGCTCGCTGCCCGCGCAGTTCAGCGCGACGACACCGTTGCCGGCGAACCGCAACGCGACCTCGAGCGTGCGCTCGGCATCGACCAGCCCCGCGTCACGCACGATGTCGGGGCACAGCTGGACGTGTACGCCGTGTGCGCGGCGTCCGGCCGCCAATCCGTCCAATACCGCCTCGATCGGTCCGAACCAGTCCCCGCCGAGGCGTCGAGCGTGGTTGCCGGGGCTGAACACGGCCTCCGCGTAGCGAACGCCGGTGGCAGCCAGATCCTCGCAGAACTCGATCGCGATCCGTCGGAAGTCCTCGGGACCGGTGAGGAGCCGGCACAGCTCGAGGTAGTTGTCGATGAAGTCGAGGGGTCCACCGAAAGACCACGCACCTGCATGGAGACCGTGGGGAAGGGGCGCCCCTGTACGCGCGGCAAGTTCGTGAACCGTCGCGATCCGAACGCTGCCCTCGAGATGGATGTGGAGCTCCGCCTTGGGCAACGTCAACAGGTCCCGCATCTGTCGATGGTAGCCGCGAGACCGGCGAAGGCCTGCGCGCACCGTGTGTCGGCACCCGTGACCCCGCGCCCGCTCGCCTGGCGCCGACCGGCTAGGCTCCCAGCGATGATCCACGCGAACCTGATCGCCGGGGAATGGGTCGATGGCGCCTCGAGCGTGGCCGACGTGAACCCCTCGGATCTGTCCGACATCGTCGGCGAGTACGCCGTCGCCGACGAAGCGCAGGTGGATGCCGCGATCTCCGCGGCCGAGCAGGCAGCCCCAGCGTGGGCGGCCGCCACCCCGTATTCGCGAAGCGCCGCGCTGGACCTCGTGGGTCTGGAACTCGCCGCTCGAGCGGTGGAACTCGGCGAGCAGCTGTCCCGCGAGGAGGGCAAGCCTCGCGCAGAAGGCATCGGCGAGGTGCAGCGCGCGTCGCAGATCTTCCGGTTCTTCGCGGGGGAGGCGTTGCGGATCCCGGGCGAGCACCTGCGCAGCGTGCGCCCGGGCGTCGATGTCGACATCCTTCGCGAGCCGCTCGGCGTGGTCGGGATCATCACGCCGTGGAACTTCCCCGTGGCGATCCCCGCGTGGAAGATCGCGCCGGCGCTCGCGTACGGGTGCACCGTGGTGTGCAAACCGGCCGAGATGGTGCCGGCCAGCGCATGGTCGTTGGTGGAGATCATCTCGCGCGCGGGCGTGCCCGACGGCGTGTGCAACCTGGTCGTCGGTCCCGGTCGCATCGTTGGGGAGCGCCTCGTGCACGACCACCGTGTGCGCGGCGTGACCTTCACTGGTTCGCAGGCGGTGGGCGCTGGGGTCGCGACCGGGCTCGCGGCGCGATTCGGGCGCTCTCAGCTGGAGATGGGCGGCAAGAACCCGCTCGTGATCTTGGACGACGCAGAGCTCGACGTCGCGGTCGACTGTGCGATCCAAGGCGCCTTCTACCAAACCGGTCAACGGTGCACGGCGAGCAGCAGGCTGATCGTGACCCCCGGCATCCACGATCGATTCGTCGAGGCGTTGCTCGAGCAGATGCGTTCGCTGCGAGTTGGCCACGCGTTGGCCAACGACACGCAGATCGGTCCGGTCGTGTCCGAGGACCAGTTGCGCCAGGACCTCGAATACCTCGAGGTGGGGGTCGCCGAAGGAGCGGGGTTGGCGTTCGGTGGGCAACGCCTCGAGCGAGACACCGACGGGTACTACCTGCAGCCGGCGCTGCTCGTGGACACGCACAACGACATGCGCGTCAACCGGGAGGAGATCTTCGGCCCAGTGGCCACGGTCCTGCGAGCAGACGATGCAGATCACGCGCTCGCGCTTGCCAACGACACCGAGTTCGGGTTGTCGGCCGGCGTGTGCACGACGTCGTTGCGCCATGCGACGCGGTTCCGCGACCAGCTCCAGGCCGGCATCGTCACCGTGAACCTGCCGACGGCGGGCGTGGACTTCCATGTTCCCTTCGGGGGAACCAAGGGGTCTTCCAGCGGCACGCGGGAGCAGGGTCGGTATGCGGTGGAGTTCTTCACGACGGTCAAGACGGCGTACGTGAAGCCGTGAACGCGTGTGCACGGGCCTGCAGCGTTGACCCCGCCCGCATGCCGCGGGTAGCCTGCGCCGCGTCGTGACGCCCGACGTGGTTGCCCCTTCGTACTTCCTCGCCGCTGGCTTGCTCTTGCTCGCGGGGCTGGTCAAGTCCGCTCGGCCCGACGCGACGGCTCAGGCGCTGTTGGACGCGGGATCGCCGGGGTCGCGCACGCTCGCACGGGGGGTCGGGTGCGTCGAGATCGCCGCCGCGCTCTGGGCGGTTGTGGCACCTGCTCGCGGCGGTGCACTCGCGCTCGCCGCCGTCTATCTCGCTTTCGCGGCGTTCCTCGGCTACGTCCTGCGCGCGCACCCGGAGGCGGGTTCGTGCGGCTGTGCGGGCGCCAAGGCGGTGCCGCCGAGCAGGCTGCATCTCGCGCTCGACGTCGTGGCGGGCACCGCCGGGCTCGCGTATGCCGCACTCGCCGGGCCGTCGTTCGGGGCGTGGATGTCGTCGCTGGGTTGGACCGCCGTCCCGATCCTCGCCGGTGGAGCGCTCGCGGGGTGGCTGGCCGTGGTCGCGGTGACCGAGGCGCCCATCGCCTTCCGCTCGTGGGAGCGCCCGGCCCACGCCCACGAGCACGAGCCGCACGGCCATGACCATGCCGTGGCGGACCGGCAGTTGGCCGCCTCGGGGATCGTTGCCGGAGACGCGAGCCTATGGCCGGGCACGAAGCCGGGGTCGCCATGAGCACCGTGCTCGATGTCGCCACGCGGGCGGTGAGCCCCCGAGCGAAAGGCGCGCCGGCGCGACGCTCGACCCGGGTGCGTCTTGCCGAGGCTGCGAGTGCGCTCGCGGTGGCGCCGGTGCGCTACTCGACCCGGCCGGTGACGGCCCGGGCGGTGGTGCGCAAGACCTGCTCGACCTGCCCGGGGGGCAGTCGCTGCTGCGGTTCCTACACCGCCTTTTGCTGCACGCTGCCGGGCGGCGACAACTTCGGGTGCCCACCGAACACGTTCGTCGGCGGGTGGTGGCAGTGCAACTACGGTGGGACGAACCTGTGCGGCACCACGAACATGCGCTACTACCTGGACTGCTCGATGAACCCGGGCGCGACGTGTCCGGGGGGCTGTCACTGCGGGAACAACGACTGCAAGAACTTCAAGACCTGCTGCGTCGTGTTCCGCTATGGGCAATGCAACACCGACATCCCGTTCGTCACGCCGATCCAATGTCGCTTGATCACCTGTGTGATCCCGTGCCGGATCGATTGTGTGGATTGTGACTGCTCCTCCGCCGTCGACCAGCACACGTGTCTGCATGAGGCGGGGTGCTTGTGAGCATCGGCGCGCTGACGGCCCTGGTGATCGTCGAAACGATCGTGCTCGCCTTGCTCGCCGTCGTGGTCGTGTCGTTGCTGCGCAGCCACGCGGAGCTGCTGCGCCGGCTTCCTGCCCCGGACGAGGAGGACCACGACCACGATCACGCCCACGGCGCTGCGGTGCCGATCGAGCGCTCGCCCGTACTGCCGTCGTCGTTGCCGCAACCCACGCGCCGGGTGACCGAGGCGCACGACGTCGTCGGCACGACGCTGGGCGGCGATCACGTGGTCGTGTCGGCGGCATCGGGCAGCGACACGCTGTTCGCGTTCCTGTCGACCGGGTGCCTGACCTGCCAAACGTTCTGGGACGGGCTGCAGCCGGCCGTGCGGAAACCGCTGCCCGGCGAGGCTCGCGTCGTGGTCGTGGTGAAGGATCCGGCGCTCGAAAGCCCGACCAAACTTGCGCGGCTCGCCCCCGCGGATGTCCCAGTGGTCCAGTCCTCGCAGGCGTGGGAGGACTTCGCAGTGAAGATGTCGCCCTACTTCTGCTTCGTCGACGGAACGACGGGGGCGGTGCGCTCGGAAGGGGCCGCGATGAGTTGGGACCAGGTGTCGTCGCTGCTCGCCGACGCGTTGCTGGACGAGGCGGCCGCACAGGCGAAGGGGACCGCGTGACGCCCATCGTCGCGGTCGGCGTGATGCTTGCTGTGGTCGCTGGGCTGCGCTCCACGTGGTCGCCCTGAGGCGTGTCGATGCTGGGAAGCATCACTCCGCTCGGGGAGCGGGGGCGCGGATCGAGATGGTGGCTGACGGTGTCGGCCTATCTCGTGGGGTCCCTCGTCGGTGGTGCGGTCGCCGGTGGGCTGGCGGGAGCGATCGGCATCGCGGTGGGCGCCGAGGGGTGGTCGGTGGGCGCTCGTCTCGCCGCCCTCGCCGTGGCGTTGCTCGCCGGACTCGCGCTCGATCTGCAGGTCGCCGGTCTACGATTGCCGAGCGTGCATCGTCAGGTCGAGGAATCATGGCGGGGCCGCTATCGCGGGTGGGTCTGGGGGCTCGCGTTCGGATCTCAACTGGCGCTCGGCGTCATCACGGTCGTCACGACGTCCACCGTCTACGTGACGTGGCTCGCCGCGGCGCTGACCGGATCGATCGGCGCCGGCATCGCGATCGGCGTCGTGTTCGGCCTTGCCCGAGCGGTGCCTATCTTCGCGGTGGCGGGGGTACGTAGCCCCGCGCAGCTGTCCGGGATCGATGTGGCGTTGCGGCGACTCGCAGGGCCCGTCCGGCGGTTGACGTATGCAACGGGCGGCGCCCTCGCGGCGATCTCCCTCGCGGGTGCGGCGCGATGACCGAGCTGCGGGCGCACGGCCTGCGCTTGAACGTTCGCCGTGGCTGGGAGGCGCGCATCTGGATGGCCGATCAGCCGCCGCCGGCTGAGAACCACCCGGTCGCGCGCCTGGCGAACTTCGCGTTGCCGCAGACAAGGGACACCTATGCCGAGGATGTCGCCGATGGACTGCGCCCGGGTCAGGTCGTCGCCTCGCTCGTCGAGTTCTCGCCGCGACTGGCGGATCGCGGCCTGTACGCACCGCAGGGCGTGCCGCGGCTCGGCGTGGACGATCTCGATCCCCGCGCCGTGCAGCGCACGCTGCGCGGACGCTCGGGCGTGCAACGGTTCTTCTCCGTGCGTGGCCGCGCGTTCAGCCTGTACGTGATCGCCCGCGACGGCGCGCAGCTAGGCCCGGCGATGCAGCAGTTGGAGTCGCAGCTGCACGCATTGGTGGTGGAATCGCCGTGACGGGGGCCGGGTGGCTCGCGATAGCCCTGCTGCTCGCGGCCGTCGTCTGGCTCGGCTTCGCCCTGGCCGGCGCCGTGCGGGAGCTCGCTGCCCTGCGCGAACGCGTCGATGTGCTCGAAGGCGCGATCGGCCCGGTCCACCTGGACGGCGGGCTTCCGGTTGGGAGCCCGGCCCCGCCGTGGTCGATCACCGGGCGCGACGGCGAGATCGCCTCATCGTCTTCGTTCACCGGACGGCGCCACCTCCTCGTCTTCGCCGACGCAGACTGCCGCGCGTGCGACGAGTTGATCCCCGCGGGGGTCCGGGCGGCCGCGGCAGGCTCTCTCCCGCCGGTCGCCGTGATCAGCCGCGGCCGCCCGGAGCAGACCCCGTCCTCGTGGATCG
>JANMPG010000287.1:0-24381 GCA_031369745.1 Actinomycetes bacterium | reverse complement strand
GGGGGGCGGGTGGGGGCGGCGCCTCGGGGGGCCCCCGGCGAGCGGTGGACGTCACCACACTGGTGCTCCCCCAGATCGTGCCGATCGGATCGGTCGGCTTCATCGACACCGCCATCACCAGCGAGCCGGCGGCACATACCGAGCCGCGACGGGGCCACGGCGCGGAGTACCTCAGCGCCCGTGAGTACCGGGCGGGCGACCCGATGCGCCAGGTGCATTGGGGGCTCACCGCCCGCCACGGCCAACTGATGGTGCGCGAACTGGAAGAAGAGCGGACCCCCCGGCTCATGATCTGGATCGATACGGAAAGCGACGACGTGGCTCGTCTCGATCGCGGCTGCACGGTCGCCGCATCCCTCGTGGAGGTGGCATCGGTGAGCGGAGCGGGGGTCCGTCTCGCGGCGGCCACTCCCGACGGGCTGGAGGTGGTCGCCAGACGTCATCCGATGCAGCTGCATCGCTGGCTCGCGGGTCTGCAACCGAGCGGCGTCTCCGCCTCCACGGCGCTTCGGTGGCTCGCCCAAGGATCGGCCCAGGGCGTGGGCACGCTTGTCGTCGCCTGCTCTGTGTGGCCGGGTCGTGACCTACAACCGTTGTTCGGCGCCATCGAGCAACTCGCGGCGCTCGGCCTTCGTGTCGTGACCATCCCGATCCTCGAGCAGGAAGACGAGCCGCAGGAGTACGCGTCGGCGTTCGCGGCCCTGCACGCGGTCGGAGCAGAGGTCCTGCCCTGGCGTGAAGGCGCGGCTCTCAGAGAGGCCATCGGCAACCGCGCCGAAGCAATCCCGGCGGAGGTGGAGTAGGTCGTGAGGTTCGGGATGCATGGGGCGAAGGCGTTGCCCGAGGATTCCATCGCGATGCGGTTCGTCGTCGCACTTGCCGTCGAGATCGGGTTGCTCGCGGTGATCTCGCAGGGGGTCGTGGGGGACAGCACCGCGTTACTCACGCTGATCTTGGCGCCGGCCGGTTACTGGTTCTCCTACGTGCGACGGGAACGACGCAATACCGTCGTCAAGATCGCGCTGGCGGTCGGACTGCTCGTAGCGCTCGAGCGCTTCCTCGCGCAGATGAGCACGGTCACCTCGGCAGACGCGGCACGGACGCCGTTGGCCGTGTTGTTCATCTGGGTCCAAGTGTTGCACGCGCTCGACGTGCCGCGCCGCCGCGACCTGGCGTTCTCGATGGTGTCGAGCACCACGCTGATCGCGGTCGGCGGCGCCCTCGCGTTGACGTCGTCGTACCTCGGGTTGCTGCTCGCATGGGCGGTGCTCGCGGGCACCTGGATGTGGCTGTCGGCGAGGCCGCTCGCCGGCGACGTCACGGCCGGCGTGTCGATCGCGCGACAGCGTCCGACGCGACCGGCTCGCTCGGCGTCGGCGCGTTCGATCCTGGCCACGGCGCTTGCAGCGCTCGTCTTGGCGATGGCGATGTTCTCGTTGATGCCGCGGATCCCCGCGACGATGGTGCGTGCACTGCCGTTCCGTCTGTCGCCGGGCACTCCGGCGGCGCCGCAGGGCGATGGCGTGGAGAATCCGGCCCTGCCACCACCGTCGAGCGACGGGTCCGTCGTGGACTTTTCCGCCAGCGGGTACCCGGGGTTCAGCGACGTGATGGATCTGCGCGCGCGAGGGGCTCTTTCCAACGACATCGCGTTCCGGGTGCGCGCACCGTTCGGATCGTTGTGGCGCGCCGAGGTCTTCGACACGTTCGACGGCACGAGATGGACCCGGTCGGGCTCTCCGCTGAGGGCCTTGGAGGCCAACGATGAGGGCGGGTACGACATACCCTCGACGGTGGATATCGCCTCGCCGGGGCGCCAGCTCGTGCAAACGTTCTTCATTGAACAGACCCAACCCAACGTGTTGTTCGCCGCCGGCCAGCCGCACACGATCTACTTCCCGGCGGGTGGCCTCCGCGTCGACCGGGACCTGTCGGTGCGCTCGCCGATCTTCTTGGATCAGGGCCTCGTGTACTCGGTCGAGTCCACGCTCCCCGATGTATCGCCCGAGGACCTTCGCCGGCAGGGGCGGATCCGCACGATCACAACCCGCTACGTCACTCGATATCTGCAACTGCCCACGGAATTGCCCCAGCGCGTGCGCGACCTGGCCGATGAGATCACCGCGGGAGCCCGCACCGAATACGACGCGGTCCTGGCGGTGCAGACCTGGCTACAGACGAACACCCGCTACGACCTGACCGTGCCGCGGGAGCCCGAGGGTGTCGACGCGGTCGATCATTTCTTGTTCGACACGCGACGTGGGTTCTGCGAGCACATCGCCGCCTCGATGGCCGTGTTGCTGCGGGCCGAGGGGGTCCCGACGCGCATCGTGACAGGCTACGGGCCGGGCGAGCGCAACCCGTTCACCGGCTACTACGAGGTCAGGAACTCCGACGCGCATGCGTGGCTCGAGGTGCTCTACCCGGGCGCCGGCTGGATCGCCTATGACCCGACGTTCGGGGTGCCGGCCCTGCCCGACGCGTGGGGCTCTCCCGCGGGTGCGGACTTGCTCGCATGGGCGGGACGGCAATTCCAAGACCATGTGCCGGCGGGCGTTCGGCAGGCCGCGGGCGGTGCCGTCCGCACGGTGGTCGGCGCCGTCCGTTCGGCGGGCCACGCCTGGCCGCTCGTCGTGCTGATCGGCATCGCGGGCGCGCTCGCGACATTCCTGCGACGTCGCCATGGCCGCGAGCAAGCGTCGCGCGCGCCCGATCGGATCGGTGAGGCGTACGACGAACTCGTGACGGCGCTTGCGGCCGCGGGGCACCCGCCGGACCCGGCCTCCACGCCTTCTGAGGTGCGAGCTGCGGCGATCGGGGATGCCGCGCTGACAGGCGCAGCGGCCGATGCGGCCGACCTGGTCGTGACCACGTTCGAGCGCGCTCGGTACCGACGACCTGCGGAGCGGCCGAGCGATGCGGACGTCATGCGCGCATCGGCGGCGGCCGCGCGCGTGCGTGAGCTGACCCGACACCGCTGAGCGGCGCCCGCGGTAGGGTGCCCGCATGTGCCGAAGCATCAAACGACTCCGCGAGGGCACCGAGGTCGTGCCCGACGCACAGATCCAGGAAGCCGCGCTGCAATACGTGCGCAAGGTGAGCGGGTTCCGCGAGCCATCGGCGCGTCACCGAGCCGCGTTCGACCAGGCGGTAGCGGAGGTGGCTGTGTCGTCCAAGCTGCTCTTGAACGCGGTCGCTCGGGAGATGGCGTGAGCGTTGAGCCGCTGCACGCGCCCGGTGGGTTCCCGCTGGATCCCGCGCCCGCGGACATGCGGGCGATGGCCGACGCGGTCGCCGAGGCCCTGATCGCGTGGATCGGCGGGTTGAACGACGCACCGGCCGAGGCGACGCAAGGCGCGTTGGATCTCGCCCACCGCATGGCGGCCGCGCCGCCCGCCGAGGGCACGCGCGATTTCCGTGGCGTGCTCGACGAGGCGCTGGAGGCGGCCCGGCACACGTTCGAGTACAGCGGCCCAGGCTATCTCGCCTATATCCCGGGTGGTGGGCTGTACACGGCGGCCATCGGGGAGTTCCTCGCGCAGGGACTGAACCGCTACGTGGGCTTGTGGCAGCCGAGCCCGGCGATGGTACAGCTGGAAGAGAACGTGACACGCTGGTTGTGCAGCATCTTCGATTTCCCCGCGAACACGTCGCAGGGCGTGCTGACGACCGGCGGGTCGATGGCGAACCTGTCCGCGGTCGTCACCGCCCGCCACACGAAGCTGGGGGAGGACTTCCTTGACGGCACGTACTACGTCACGGATCAGGCCCACGGGTCCAACACCAAGGCGGCGACGATCGCGGGCTTGGGCGCACGTAACCTGCGCCTGGTGCCCACCGACGATCAGCTCCGCATGGATCCGGAGGCGCTCGTGCGGATGATCGCTGCCGATCGCGCAGCGGGAGCACGCCCGTTCATGGTGATGGCGGCCGCCGGCACGACGAACACCGGCGCGATCGATCCGCTGGACGCGGTCGCGGACATCGCCGAGCGCGAGGGCTTGTGGTTCCACGTCGATGCCGCATACGGCGGGTTCTTCCAGCTCACGGATCGCGGTCGCTCCTGGTTCCGGGGGATCGAGCGGGCGGACTCGATCACGGTGGATCCACACAAGGGGATGTTCTTGCCCTACGGCACCGGTGGACTGGTCGTTCGCGATCGCGAGGCGATGCGCGACGCGCACTTCGAAGGGGCCGCCTACCTGCAGGACCTCCCGCCGAGCGGCGAGCTGCCCAACTACAACGAGCTGACCCCCGAGCTTTCTCGCGACATGCGCGGGCTGCGCGTATGGTTCCCGCTGGTGTTGCACGGCGTCGATGCTTTCCGCGAGGCGCTCGACGAGAAGCTCGATCTCACGACTCGGATGCAGGAGGTGCTCGCCGACGATCCGAACCTGGAAACAGGCTGGGACCCGCAGCTCACGGTGGTCTCGTTCCGGATGCGCGGCGGTGAGGAGGCGGCGAGCAGGGAGCTACTGGCGCGGATCAATGCGTCCAAGCGCGTGTTTTTGTCGTCAACGTTGGTGCGCGGACAGTATTGGCTGCGAGTGTGCATCGTGTCGCACCGAACGCACGCGGATCGTATCGACGAATGTGCCGCGATCGTTCGTGCGGCGGCGGCCTCGCTGGTGTAACGACGCCCATGCCCGAGCTCCCCGAGATGCGCGCGCTGGCCGAGCGTCTCGATGAGGTTGCGTCGGGGGCGGTGGTGCAGGGTGCGGACATCCTGCAGTTCTCCTCGCTGAAGACCGTCACGCCGCGCCCGAGTGATCTCGTGGGCGCGACCATCGCGTCTGTCACGAGCCTCGGGAAGTACGCGATCGTGACCTTCACCGATGCGCGCCGGTTGGGCTTCCATCTGTCACAAGGCGGTCGGGTGGACGTCGAGGCGTCCCCGAAGATGACGAAGCCTCGCGGCTCAGTCGTTCGCTTGCGCCTGGCCGATCGCCCGTCGATCCTCGTCAAGGAGTTCGGCAAGAAGCGGAAGGCCGGGTGGTGGGTGCTCGCGGCCGGCGATGAGGGGCCGATGGCGAAGCTCGGTCCGGAGGTTCTCACGGAGGCGGCCGACGAGTGGTTGCGTGGCGCCGACGACAACCGACGGGTGCATACGATCTTGCGCGACCAGCGCACCCTGTGCGGCATGGGTCGGGGATACACCGACGATGTCTTGCATGAGGCACATCTTTCGCCGACAGCACAGCTTGCGAAGTTGGACACCGCCCAGCGCGCCACATTGATCGCGGCCATACGCACGATCCTGGATGCCGGGTTGAGTGCGGAGCGCCTGCGGACAGGAGGACTGCCCACGAAGTTGGGCGATCATTTCACCGTGCACAACCGGGCGGGCCAGCCTTGCCCGCGCTGCGGCGCCGACCTGCGCCGGGTGTCGTACGAGGACTACGAGGTCGTCTATTGCCCACCCTGTCAGACGGGTGGCAAGGTGTTGGCCGACCGTCGGATGTCGCGACTGCTGCGGTAGGACGGCAGGGGTCAGCCCGCCAGTTCGAGGGCCGGTTGTGCTTCATGCGCGTCGATCGGTCCGGGGCCGGCCCGGTGTCGGGTGCCGTCGGGTCGATACCACCGAAGCTCGTCTTCGGCGTCGCCCTTGATCCACCAGCCGTGCTCGTGCACCAACTTGTGGTGCCAGGTGCAGAGCAGCACGAGGTTGCTGAGGTCGGTCGTTCCCCCGTCGCGCCAGAACACGATGTGATGTGCCTGCGTGAACGCACGTGTGCCACAGCCGGGGAACCTGCACCCGCTGTCGCGGTATCGCACCTGCCGAAGCATCCACGCCGGCGGGACGCGCGTGATGCGCCCCACGCCGAGTGCCCGCCCAGACCCGTCCTCGTGAACCGCCTCGATGCGGGCCGAGCACAGCAACCGATCGAGTGTGGAGGGCGGTGCGACGCCGCCGCCCTCGATCTGGGAGCCGCTTGGAGCGTCGAGGCTCTCACCGGTGCGGGCATGTATCACGACCGTGGCACGTTCCTGATCGGCATCGCCGGCAAGGTGGGAGGAACACAGCGCCACGAGCGCGTCGGCGCGCCGCGCCTGCGCGTACGCGCCACCCTGTTCGTCGGGCATGGATGGGATCGACGCGGTGATGCGGTCGATAGCCTTGGCGACGCTCGCCCCCTGCGCGGCGGGGAGGTTCGCCTGCATCTCGAAGCGGCGACCCTCGTCGGTGAACCACCACGTCACCGACCGAACCTCGTCGTCGTGGGCAGCCTCCTGCTCCGCGGCACGACGCAGGAGATCGCCCTCCTCACGGATGCGGCCCGCCGAGACGTAGGCCGCCCACGTCAGCAGCCCATCTTCGGTCTCGGGTGTGGCGAAGCGCGCGAGCTCGACGACCTTGTCGACGCCGACGAGACCACGCCGAAGCGCGTCGGTGGTAGCGGGGAGGTGTTCGAGCGCGTGCGCGGCGGCAACGAAACGTCGCGATTTCCAGTCGGACATGCCGTATCGCATCCACAGCCAATGAGAGACGTCGCGGGCGCCGTCGTCGGCCCACGCCTCGGTGCGATCGAGGACGCCGATCAGCTGGAAGAAGTGCAGGTGCCCTGCGCCGAGCTGTGCGTGCGCCGAATCGAGCTGGAGGAGCAGCTGGTCCCTGTTTCGTTCACCCGTATCCACTGCAGCACGCGCCGATCCGGGGGAGGACCGAAGGTCAGACAGCCACCATATCGAACATATGTTCGATAGTCAAGAGGTTGGATGACGAAATCCCGGCGCTCAAGCCTGCTAACTTCGCGCGCCGTGGACCAACCGCCGATCGTCCCTCGTCCCGATCCGCCGCCTGATCGCCCTGGGCGGCTGCCGCGCGTCCGCGCGCACCTGATGGACCTCACGCCGCTGCGCGTCTCGCGAGACTTCCGCAGTTTGTTCATCGCGCAGAGCGTGTCGTACTTCGGAGACGCGATCGTCGCCGTCGTCGTTCCGTATCAGGTGTACAAGATCACCGGCTCCACGCTCGCGGTCGGGATGCTCGGGCTCGTCGCGCTGGTTCCCGTCTTCGTGTTCCCGATCATCGGCGGCGCCGCGGCCGACGCGCTGGAGCGTCGCCGCATGATCGTGACCACGCACGCTGTCCTCGCCGCGATGTCCGTGCTCATGGCTCTGAACGCCGCACAAGCCACGCCGCTGCTGTGGCCGCTGTACGCGTTCACGTTCCTGTCGGCAGGGCTCTATACGTTCGATAGACCGGCGCTCGACACCTGGCCCGCTCGGCTGCTGGAGCCCGAGCTCTTGCCCTCGTCCAACGCTTTGGAGGCGGGCTTCGGCACCTTCGTCAGCATGCTCGGCCCGCTGGTGGCGGGTGTGGTGCTGGCCACCGCCGGTGTGTCGGCTGCGTTCGTGCTCGACGCGTGCACCTTCGCGATCGCGATCGTGATGGTCCTTCGCATGCGCCCCTCGCCGCCCGCCTCCGAGGACAACGAGGTCTCTTGGGAGGCGATCAAGGACGGGTTCCGCTTCCTCAGGGGCAAGCGCAACGTGCAAAGCGTGTTCCTGGCCGATCTGAACTCGATGACGTTCGGGTGGCCGATGGCGCTGATGCCGGCCGTGGCGCTGACGCTGGGCGGTCAGGCCCACCAGGAGCAAGTGCTCGGGCTGCTCTTCGCCGCGCCCGCGGCCGGCGCCTTCTTGACCACGCTGTTTTCCGGCCGCGCGAAAGACATCAGACGGCAGGGCCGGGCGATCCTGCTCGCCAGCGTCGTATGGGGCGGTGCGATCGCGGCGTTCGGACTCGTGCATACCGTGTGGGCGGCGCTGCTACTCCTCGCCGTCGCAAGCGCCGGAGACATGGTGAGCGGTATCTACCGGATGTCGATCCTGCAGTCGGCGGTGCCGGACGCGTATCGGGGCCGACTCGGAGGGATCGCGATGGCAACCTGGGCCACCGGGCCCTCGCTCGGCGAGGTGGAATCCGGCGTGGTCGCCTCGTTGACGAGCGTGCCGGTCGCGATCGTTTCCGGCGGGTTGATCACGATCGCGGGGGTCGCGGCGATCCGGTGGTACGCCCCGGAGTTTTGGCGTTACGACGCGAAACGCCCGACCCCGTGAGGTGCTTGTTGTTAGCCTGGGTTGCATGACTCGTCGCCTGCTCACCGTGCTACCCGCGCTCATGCTCGTCTGGTCACTCGCGCCGCGAGCCAACGCCGCTACAGGCGTGGTGAACGTGTCTCGGCGAACCACCAGCCAATCCGAGGCGGCCGTGGCCGCCAGCCCGCTCGATGCGAACGATGTCGTGGTCGTGTCTAACGTCGAGGTCGGCTACGGGATCTTCCTCGCCGTGAGCCACGACGGGGGGTCGACCTGGAAGCGAACGACCATCGGCGATGGTGACGCCTTCGGCCGAGCGTGCTGCGATCCCACGATCTCGTGGGACCTCAGCGGCAACCTGTTCTTGTCCTGGCTCGGGTACGCGGGAGCGCCCTACCCGACCCAGGTGCCGATCTTGATCAGCACCGACGCGGGGGATAGCTGGACCGAGCTCACGCGCATCAAGCCCCCCAAGCCTGTGCGTCGCAACCGCTCCGCCCTCGCGACGACGATCGTGCGAGGAGCCGACGGTGGCGGGCGCGAAGACGAGGTCCGAGGACCCGGGTTCATCGACCAACCCACGATCACGACCGGTCCGCATGCATTGTGGGCGATCTGGAACAACAGCGGTCAGATGCAGGCGGCCGGCGCCAGGATCCGCGGTCTGGGCGATGTTGCGCCGTTCAAACCCGTGCGTGATGTCCCCAACACCTTCAACTGCACCTTCGGCGACATCGCCGTGGGCCCGGGGGGAGCGATCGCACACGTCTGTCAGAAGGACAAGCCCGGCAGCGATCCGCAGACGTCGGCGTTCCGATTCAACCTCGATGCCGACGGTCTGAAGCCGGGCCGGTTCAACACCGGGAAGGTGATCGCGCGCTCCAACGTCTCGCTGTTCGAGTCGATCCCTGCGCAGAAAGCTCGTACCGTCGATGCGGAAGTGGCGCTCGCGTGGATCTTGCAGGGGGCGGACCGTGGGCAGCTGGTCATGCTGTTCACCGATGAGAAGCCAGATCAAAGCAACGATACGAACGTGTACGTGCAGCGCTCGATCGATGCCGGGAGGACGTGGGACGCGAGGATCGCGGTGACGACACGGGCGCGCAGCCAGTTCCTGCCTCGGTTGGCGATGGATCCTTCGACCGGTCACCTCGTGGCGGGTTGGCACGATGCCCGACTGGACGACGGAACCGGCGCGTACGACACCGACGGCAGGGCCAACACCGACGCGATGTACGCGATCTCGTTCAGTGCCGACGGCGGCGCCACGTGGAGCGCAGGTCAGATGGTCAGCGACGGCGCATCGAACGCGGCCGGCAGCCGCAACCAGGTCGAGTTCGGCGATTACACCGGCCTCGCGTTTGCGTTCGGCACGGCGCATCCGGCGTGGGCCGACAACTCCAACTCCACGGGCGACAATCCCAACGGCGCCCTCCGCGCGTTCGACGTGTACTCCGCGGCGATCGCCGAGACGTAGGCCTCAGTGCGCCGCGGCCGGCGAGGCATCGGCCGCATGTGCCGCCGCGTGGTGCTCCGCGATCGTCTCGCGACCGGGGATGAACCGGTACGAGACGAAGGCGGCACCCAGCAACACGCTCCCGGCGAACAGCAGCGCCGGCCGGAACCCTTGCATGAAAGCGTTGGTGTAGGCCGTGTGCACGGCGGCGGCCTGGTCCGCCGAGAGGCCGGACACGGCAAGTTCACCGTGCTGGGCCGATGACGCGATGCTTTGGATCTGCGCACCGGTGAGCCCGAGTCGCGCGATCGTGGGTGCGAACGAGTTGCGGATCTGCGAGCTCAAGATGGCTCCGAGCACCGCGATCCCGAGCACGCCGCCGACCTCGCGGCTGGTGTTCGTCATCGCCGACCCGAGCCCCGCCCGCTCGCGACCGACGCTGTTCATGACCGCGGCAGTCATCGGAGCCATGGTGGCGCCCATGCCGAGTCCCATCGCAAGGAAGATCGGGAACATGACCACATACGGCGTGGTGGGCGTGAGGAGGAGACCGAGCAGGATCAGCCCGCCGCCGGCAAGACACAGCCCGAAGGTCATCGGCGCGCGCGACCCGTGCTTGGACGCGTACTTGCCCGAGTTGGGCGCCGTCACGATGATCGCGACCGTCAGGGGCAGGAACGCGGCCCCCGCCTGGAACGGCGAATAGCCGTGGATGTTCTGCATGTAGAGCGTCAAGAAGAAGAACGTGGCGAACATGCCGAGCGAGATGGCGAACGCGACGGTGTTGCCGGCGGAGAACGCGGGGATCCTGAAGAAACGTAGCGGCATCATCGCGTGCGGGTTCTTCAGCTCCCAGCGAAGGAACCCGGCGAGCAGGATCGCGAACAGCACGAGCGAGCCGATGATCTTCGCGTCGCTCCAGCCCAACGCGTTGGCCTCGATCAGCCCATAGGTCACGAAGAACAGGGCCGATGTGCCGAGCACCAGTCCGACGATGTCGAGTTGGCGCTCGTTCTCCGAGCGCGATTCACGAACCGTCGAGGTTGCCACGATGAAGGCGACGATGCCGATCGGGACGTTGAGCACGAACACCGATGCCCAACCGAGGTGCTCCACCATGTAGCCGCCGAGGGTCGGTCCCAGCGCCAGCGCGATGCCCGAAACACCCGCCCAGATGCCGAGCGCCTTCGCCCGTTCGTGCGGCGGGAAGGTGACCGTGATGATGGATAGCGTGCCGGGGATCAGCAGCGCGCCACCGACGCCTTGCAGGGCACGGGCGATGATCAGCTGCGTGGGGCTCGTGGACAAGGCGCAGGCCAAGGAGAACACGGTGAAGACCACGAGGCCCGAAAGGAACATCCGCTTGCGCCCGTAGCGGTCACCCAGGATGCCTCCCGTCAGCAGCAGCGACGCGAACGCCAGTACATAGGCGTCGACGATCCATTGGAGCTGGGAGAACCCGGCGCCCAGGCTCGACTGGATGCTCGGCAGCGCCACGTTGACGACCGTGTTGTCGAGCATCGCCATGGCCAGGGCAAAGCACATCGTGAGCAGCACGATGCCCTTGTCGCGGGCATTGTCTCCTTCGAATCCGAACATGCGACTCCTTCGGACGGTCGCCGGGTGCAACCGTGCCCGCGGCCCGGTTGTTCCCTGATCAGGTGAGCTTGCGGTACTTGCGCACGGCCAGCGGGACGAACACCACGAGTATGCCCGCGATCCAGATCAGCGACTTGACGACGATCGCCGTTCCGGTGGCTCCGTCGGGCGGCAGCAACTGCGTGTGGTCCGGTCCGTAGATGTAGCCGTTGGTCAGCCAGCGCACCGCGTTGGCCCATACGGTGACCGGGTTGTTGCGAGCGATCGCCTGCAGCCCGCTCGGCATCCCCACGATCGGGACGAGCGCCGAGCTGATGAACGTCAGCGGGAATATCCACGTGAAACTGGCCGCCTGGACGGTCTCGGAGTCTTTGAGCGTTAGCCCGATCCATGCGGAGACCCACGAGAAGCTGAAGCCGATCAAGACGGCGAGCACCACCGCCATCAACGCGTGGATCCATCCGAACTCGAACGAGAATCCGACCAGATAGCCCACGCCGATCATCAGCAACACCACCACGACGTTTCGCACGATGTCGGCGCTGGTCCTGCCGGTCAGCACGCCGGAGCGCGACATCGGCAGCGATCGGAAGCGGTCCAGGATGCCGGAGTGCAGATCTTCGGAGATCCCGATCCCTGTCTGCGTCGAGCCGAAGATCGCCGTCTGCACGAAGATGCCCGGCATCAGGAAGTTCACGTAGTCGATCCCCGGCAGCTTGCTGATCACCCCGCCGAAGACGAACACGAACAGCAGCACGAACATGAGCGGCTGCACGATGGAAAAGACGAACAGCGCGGGGATCCGGACGAACCGCAGGAGATTGCGCCAACACAGCACTTTGGTGTCGGCCCACAGCCAGCGAGATCGGGAGAGCAGGTTGAGACGCGCGGGAGCGGCGACGCTCATCGCGAACTCCGCTTGCGTCGCCCCGTGGACGCGGGCTCGGGCTCCGCGGCGGCCTCTTCGGCACCGCGGCCGGTAAGGGTCAAGAACACGTCGTCAAGTGTCGGCTTGTGCAGCGCGATGTCGCCTATGTGGATGCCCGAGGCGTCGAGCCGGCGCACGGCTTCCACGACGATCTCGGCCCCGGCGGTGCCCGCCGGGATCCGGACGAGACCGGACTCAGCGTCGATCTTGTGCTCCCCGTTGCCGAGGCCGACCAGCTGGTCTCCTGCGGCGCGGGCGTCGTCGCCGTTGGCGACGTGCAGTTCCAGGACCTCACCGCCGATCCGGTCCTTGAGTTCGTCCGACGTGCCCTTGGCGATCACGGCCCCCAGGTCGATCACGGCGATCTGGTCGGCGAGCACGTCGGCCTCTTCCAGGTACTGCGTGGTGAGCAACAGCGTGATGCCTTCCGCCTTCAGTTCACGGATCATCTGCCACAGGTCGATGCGGCTTCGTGGGTCAAGGCCGGTCGTCGGCTCATCGAGGAAGAGCACGCGCGGACGAGCCACGAGTGAAGCACCCAGGTCCAGACGCCTGCGCATGCCACCGGAATACGTCCGCGCGGGACGATCGGCGGCGTCGGCGAGACCGAGCCGTTCGAGCACCTCGCCGGCGCGCCGGCGGGCTTCGGGTTTGGGCAGGCGATAGAGGCGCCCCACCATCTCCACGTTCTCTCGGCCCGTGAGGTTGCCGTCGATCGCCGCGGACTGGCCCGCGAGGCCGATCTGGGAGCGGAGCACCTCGGCGTCGCGGACGACGTCGTACCCGGCCACCTGCGCGCGACCACCGTCGGGCTGTAACAGGGTGGTGAGGATGCGAACCGCCGTGGTCTTGCCGGCGCCGTTGGGGCCGAGCAGCCCGAACACCGTGCCCTCTCGCACCTCGAGGTCGACACCCTTGAGGGCATGGACATCACCGAAGCTCTTGGTGATCGCCTCCGTGCGGATGATGAACTCAGGCATACGGCGACCAAGACTACCGGGCGACCCGGCGAACGTTGTCTCGGCACCTATCCTTGAACGACGTGCTCGAACTGATCGATCTGCACCGCAGCTTCGGCGATGTCGTCGCGCTCGACGGCGTTTCGTTCGAGGTTCCCCAGGGGCGGATCGTTGGCTTCGTGGGGCGAAACGGCGCGGGCAAGACGACGGCGATGCGGATCGCGCTCGGCGTCTTGGAAGCCGACGCGGGCGAGGTGCGCTGGCGCAACGCGCCCGTCGACACGGCCGCACGCCGGCGGTTCGGCTATATGCCCGAAGAACGCGGGCTCTACCCCAAGATGCGGGTGCTGGAGCAGCTGGTGTACTTGGCTCGGCTGCACGGCGTGCCCAAGGCGGCTGCCCGCCAGCGCGCATCGGAACTGCTCGAAACCCTCGACGTGTTCGGTAGCCCAACCGATCGGATCGAGTCTTTGTCGCTCGGCAACCAGCAGCGGGTCCAGCTGGCCGCCGCGTTGGTGCACGAGCCCGAGCTGCTTGTGCTGGACGAGCCGTTCTCCGGGCTGGACCCGGTCGGGGTCGACGTGCTTGGCGAGGTTCTTCGGCGGGAAGCCCGTACGAAGGGCGCGGCCGTCGTGTTCTCGAGTCACCAGCTGGACCTGGTCGAGCGGCTGTGCGACGAGGTCGTGTTGATCGATCACGGGCGTGTCGCCGCCCGCGGCTCGATCGAGGATCTCCGGGCGTCGCGCGAACGCAACCTATGGCGCGTCGAGGTCCGCGGTGTCGAGGGCGACTGGTGGGAGGCCGTCCCGGGAGCTCGAGCCGTGTCGCGAGTCAACGGCGCCGTCGTGCTCGAATTGTCGACACACGCCGATCCGCAACGGGTGCTCGACATGGCCCGGGGGGCCGGCGACGTGGTGGCGTTCGGTCCCGTGCGCCCGACCCTGGCCGAGCTGTTCCGGGAGGTCGTGGCATGACGGCGGCCGATCGGGGCGCCTGGCGGCTGGTCGCCGCGCGCGACTTCTGGGTGCGGCTTCGCGAGCGCAGCTTCCTCATCTCGACGTTGATCAACGTGGCGGTGATCTGTGTGCTGGTGTTGTTGCGGGCAAGCAGCACGTCGGCGTCGCCGTCGTTCGACCTCGGCTACGTCGGCGGCCCTCGAGTCGCCGCGATCGCGGCGGGTGCCGCGACGCTTGGCGGAGGTGCCGCCGTGGTGGTGCCCGTGCGGGTGGTCGATCTGGAGACCGCGGCTGCGGCCGATCGAGCCCTGCGCGAGGGATCGGTCGACGTGGTGCTGTCACACGGCGGACTCGTCGGCCTCGAGGCGGTCGATCCAACCCTGCAGGATCTCGTGCAAACGAGCGCGCACGACCTGGCGTTGGCGGCAACGTTCGACCGCCACCAGGTGCCGGCGTCGCAGCGGGACGCAGCGAGCGACAACGCGCCGCTGGATGTCGCCGTGCTGGTGCCGCCGCCGACCGCCGAGCAGACCGGGGACGCAGGTGTCGCCTTCATCGGCGTCCTGCTGCTGTACGGGCAGCTGTTCGGCTACGGCTTATGGGTCGCAACAGGCGTGATCGAGGAGAAGGCTTCGCGGGTGGTCGAGATGTTGCTATCGGCGATCCGACCTCGTCAGTTGCTCACGGGCAAGATCTTGGGCATCGGTGCGCTCGGGATGTGCCAGCTTGCGCTGATCGCTGGGTTCGCGATCGCGCTGGCGTCGTTGACGGGCGCGCTCGACGCGACCTCGGGCGCGCTCGCAGCGGCGGCGCTCGACATCGGGTGGTTCATCCTCGGGTTCGCCTTCTATGCCTCCGTGTTCGCGGCCGCGGGCTCCCTCGTGAGTCGTATGGAGGAGTTGCAGAACGTGATCGTGCCGATCAACCTCACGATCCTCGTGTCGTTCTTCGTTTCCGTGGGCGCCCTACAGGACCCGAACTCGACGATCTCGATCGTGGCGTCGATCCTGCCGGTCAGCTCGGCGCTGGCGATGCCGGTGCGGATCGTCCTGGGGGCGGCCACCGCACCGCAGATCGTCCTGTCGTTGACGGTGCTGATCGCCTCGACCGTCGCGCTCGTTCCGATCGGAGCCCGGCTGTATGCGGGGGCGGTACTGCGCACGGGCGCCCGAGTGAAGCTCCGCGATGCGTGGGGATCGGGCTAGATGGCGCGCATCACGACCGACAACCTGCGCCACGCAGCGGGCATGCTCCGGTTCGGACGCCATCCGGCCGCGACGGTGTATGACTCGATCGGACCCGCGTTCTTCCTGGCGCTGGATGAGGGGTGGCTGAACCTCGGCCTGTGGGAAGGCGACGGCTCGGATCCGGCGGAGGCGCCCGTCGCCGTGCGGCGGCTGGTCGCCCAGATGGCCGGCGACCTGCCGACCGATGGCGACATCCTCGACGTCGGCAATGGCCTGGCCGCGCAAGACCTCGTGATCAAGGAGGTGGCGCGAGCGAGGCAGCTGACCGCGCTGAACATCACGTGGTCGCAGCTGCGCGCGGGGCGGGAGCGGCTGGCCGCAGCCGCGGCGCACGGCGTGAACGGCGACGCTTGCCGGATGCCGTTCGCAGGCGAGACGTTCGACGGCGTGATCAGCGTGGAGGCGGCGTTCCATTTCCCGTCGCGTGCGGCCTTCTTCGCCGAGGCGTTCCGCGTGCTGCGTCCCGGTGGCGTGCTGACGCTCAGCGATGTGCCCGTCTTGCGGCTGCCGACAGCTCCGCGCGAAGCGCTCGCCGGTGTCGCGATGCTTCGCCTGTGGGGGATCCGTCGACAGGCCGCGGCCACGCCCGCCGAGATCGACGCGCTCGTTCGTGGCGTCGGATTCGACGATGTGCGCACGGCGCTGGTGGGCGACAGCGTGATCGCTCCGGCGTTCCGACATGTCACCGGCCAACTCGCGCGACCCTCGGTGCGCGCCGAAGCCGGCAGCGCGCAGGTGATGGGCGCGCGCACGATGTTGCACGAGGCGCGGCTGCTGTGGGATCGCGGGATCTTGGAGTACCTCTTGTTGTCGGCCCGCAAGCCGTCGTGACGCGCTCGGGCTACGACATGCCGAACTGCTTGCGGAACGCCGGCAGCGGCACCTCTCCCAGCGCGAGCACCCGATCGTGGAACGCCTGCAGTGAGAAGGCGGCGCCCAGCCTCGCAGCCTCGCTTTCGCGGGCGCGCTGGATCTCGAACATGCCCGTCATGTAACACAGCGCCTGCCCGGGCATCCCGATGTAGCGGTCGACCTCGATCACCGCGTCGGTGTGCGTTTGACCGCTGCGTTCCAGCGTGTCGACGGCGGCCTCCCGTGTCCAGCCGAGCGCGTGGATGCCGGTGTCGGTGACCAGACGCGCGGCGCGCAGGCCCTGGTTCTCCAGCATGCCGAGTCGCTCCCAGCCGTCGAGATACAGCCCCATCTCATCGGCGAGGCGTTCGGAGTACAGACCCCAACCCTCGGCGAAGGCGGCACCGGCGAGCGTCGCTCCGAAGCGACGCAGCGGCGGGCGCTCGGGCATCTCCTGCTGCAGCGCGATCTGGAAGTGATGTCCCGGGTTCGCCTCGTGGAACGTCACGCTCGCGACATGGTGCAGTGCCCGATCGCCCAGGTCGTAGGCGTTGATGTAGTAGATGCCGGGCCGCGTGCCGTCGTCGGTCGGCGGGTAGTAGAAGGCCATCGGCTCGTCGGCCTCGCGGAACTCCTCCACGCGACGGACCTCGCAATTGGCCGAGGGGAGGCGTCCGAAATACGCGGGCGCTGCGTCCCAGCTGCGTTGCACCTGGTCCTCGGCGAGCGTGACCAGCTGCTCGGGCGTGCCTGCCGTGTTCGCACCCGATGCCGTGTAGGCGGCGATCGCCGTGGCCGCGTCCGGGTAGCCGAGTTCGGCGGCGAGCACCAAGCGTTCCTCGTTGATCGCGTCGAGTCGCGCGACGCCGCGCTCGTGCACGTCGCGAGGGTCCAGCGGCAAGGATGTCCAGCCGAGGATCTCGGCTGCGTACATGCCTTCCCCGCCGGGCAGCGCGGAGATCCCGATCGTCTCGGTCGCGGCCGGCAGGTACGTGGAGGCGAGCACGTCGCGGAACCCGGCCAATGCCGGGTTCACGGACTCGGCGACCGCTTCGCCAACGCGCACACGTGCCGCTCCCGCCAACACCGATGCGACGGGGGAGTCCGTCGGGGAGAGCGCGAGCAGCCGATCGACCTGCGCCAGCGTGCGCTCCGCCACCACGCGTGGTGCGGTGATGCCGGCGGCCGCGGCCTCGTGCAGCAGCTCGGTAGATGCTTCGAAGTACGCCGGGAACGCGTGCAGCCTGGCGATCAGCCGGGCCTCGCGCTGTGGCGTGTCGGCCCGCTGCAGCGCGGCGATCTGGCCGAGCAGCGACACGGCGCCGTGCATGTGATTTGCCACATCGAGCAGGTCGAGTCGGTGGTCGATGCGCGCGAGCGATCGCTCACAGATCGCCTCCAGGATGTCGGCGGTGATCTGCTGGTTCTCATCGAGGGCGGATCGGTCGATCTCGGCCAAGGTAGCGAGCGCATCGCGCGCGGCCGCCGACTCAGCGGCACGCCCGGTCTCCGAAGGGTCCGAGAGCCGATCGTCGAAGCGCTCGTCGCCGACGAACGTGCCCATCAGGGGCTCTCTATCGAGGATGCCCTCCCAGGCGGTTTCGGCGAGGGTGTCGAATCGTTCCTCCACATGCACGGACGGGTTCCTTCCTTCAGCGGTTATAAGAGTCCAAGGGTAGCGGCGCCGTCCACCTGCAGGGCCGTCCCCGACACATAGCCGGCGTGGGTCGAGCACAGGAAGGCCGCGACCCTGCCGAAGTCGTCAGGGTCGCCCAATCGACCGCCGTGGTGCAGGTCGCGCACGCGATCGGTCGCGTGCAAGCCGGGGCACAAGACGTTGAGCGTGATGCCCTCATCGATGAGATCAGCCGCGGCCGTCTTGGCCCATGCCCACAGACCGGTTCGCGCCGTGTTCGATGCGGCGAGCTCCGGCATCGGCTGCTTCACGGCCGACGAGGTGATCAGCACGATCCGCCCCCAGCCGCCCGCGCGCATATGCGGCAACGCCGCCCGGACGAGCCTGATCGACGTCAACAGGTTGGCTTCCAAGGCGGCATGCAGCGCGTCATCGGTGAGCTCCAGCGCCCGGGCCCGCGGCGGACCTGCCGCGTTGGCGACCAGGATGTCGAGGCCGCCGAAACGCGCGACGGTCGCATCGACCAGCCGCGTCGGCGCATCGGGGTCGGTGACGTCGCCAGGCAATAGGAGCGCGTCGTCCATCAGCGAGGTCGCGGCAGCCTGCAAGCCCGCCGCATCTCGCGCGTTGATCGCCACCTGGCAGCCCTCGCCCGCCAGCGCCCGGGCCGTGCCGAGCCCGAGCCCTTTGGAGGCGGCCGTCACCAGCGCGGTCTTGCCCGCGATCCCGAGGTCCATGGCGCGCCATGCTACGCCGCGGCCACCCCTCAGGTGCACGCCCGGATCCGTCGGCGCGTTGCCGCGACCCCGCCCCCCGGCTAGGCTCGGGCGCCATGATCCTTGAGGGAAAGAAACTCCTGATCACGGGCGTGTTGACGCCGCAGTCCATCGCGTTCGCCGCGGCCCGCTCCGCGCAGGAGCACGGCGCCGAGATCGTGCTGACGAACTTCGGTCGCACCGTGAGCCTGACGGAAAAGACCGCCAAGCGGCTGCCACAGCCGTGCGACGTCTTGGAGATGAACGTGAACGAGGACGCGCAGATCGACGCCGTGTGTGAGCAGCTCGCGTCACGGTGGGGCCGGCTGGACGGGGTGTTGCACGCGATCGCGTTCGCGCCACAAGACGCCCTGGGCGGCAATTTCCTGCACACGCCATGGGAATCCGTCGCCACGGCGGTGCAGACGAGTGCGTTTTCGCTGAAGGCCCTGGCCGTCGGCATGTTGCCGTTGATGAAGGAGCAGGGCGGCTCGATCGTGTCCCTGGACTTCGACGGCCAGGTCGCTTGGCCGATCTATGACTGGATGGGCGTTGCGAAGGCAAGCTTGGAGGCGGTCTCCCGGTACCTGGCCCGTGACCTGGGAGTGACGGGCGTGCGCGTGAACACCGTCAGTGCAGGCCCGATCAGAACGATGGCGGGCAAGGGCATCCCCGGGTTCGACCAGATCACGGACGCGTGGGCCAACCGAGCGCCCCTGGGGTGGGATCCGGGTGACCCGACCCCGGTCGGCGACACCGTGACGTTCCTGTTCTCGGACCTGGCGCGTGGGATCAGCGGCGAGTTGATCCACGTGGACGGAGGGTTCCACGCGATGGGCACCGACCCGGCCTAGCCCGCGTATCGGCCGAGTTCCAGCGCGAGCGCCTGCTGCTCGGCCCGGATCACGCGGAACGCCTGACGCAGCCCGCTGCGCTCGATCGGGCCCAAGGTTGCGGGGTCGACACCGTCGTTGAGCGCCACCCCCGCTCGCATCTGTGCGACCTGGTGGCGAAGCCGCAGATCCAACAGGAACCGGAACGCTTCGGCCAGATCGGACGCCGCCTCGGTGGACAGCGAGTCGCCGCCGGCGGCCGCATCGAGCCGGGACAGGGTGTCTTTGGCCGGCGACCCGGCGGCGATCGCGAGCGCTCGGGCGATCGAGGTGATGATCGTGATCCCGCCGTCTTTGATGTTCAGGGTGCCGGCGTGCTCGCCCTTGGATTCCACGACGAACCCGCGGATGAACCCGGTCGGCGGCTCGTGGCGCAACGCGACCCTGGCGAACCGCCGGAGGAAGGCGGGGTTGGCTCGCGCCCTCGTCACGGCAGCGTCCAGCGCCGGCTCGGCGTCGAGCGCACCGGCGACGCAGCGGAAATCGAACCCGATCGAAGACAGGACCAACGCCTGCTCGTCGTGATCCTCGATCGAGCGCTGGAACGCCTCGACCCACGCGCTGAGCGCTCGTCGCATGGACGGATGCACCGCCATCGCGTTGGCGCGGCACCGCGCGAAGCCGATGGACTCCATCGCGGAGGTGACGAACTGCGCCAGCGCGTCGAAGTACGCGTCGTGGCGCACCGGCTCGAACCCCGGCCCGAGCGCGAGTGCATGGTCTTGATCGGAATGGATCGAGCGCTCGTGACGCGCGGCGCTGCCCAGCGCGAGCCAGCCGTAGTCGCACGGCGCTTCGCCAAGGACCTGGATCGCGAGCGCGAGCAGGCGCTGGGTGGCCCCGTCGGCGATCAACGAGATGACGCGCCCGACGTCGATCGGATCGGCGCCGGCTTCGACCATCCCGGCCACGACCACGGGGAACCCGCGCGCCGCGAACACCACTTCGCCGGTCGACGGGGCGCGAGCGATCGCTCGTTTGATCGCGAACGGGCTGCCGCGGTCAAGATCCATCAGGTCCGTATCGGTGATGACGCCGACCACCCGACCGTGCTCTGCCACGGGCAGATGATGGATGTCGTGCTCAAGCATCTGCAGCATCGCGTCGCCCGCCAGCGTGTCCGCGTCGCCCGTTCGCACCGGGTGCGTCGCAATCTGCCCGATCGGCCGATCGGGCGAACCGCGTTCGGCAAGCACCCGTGAGCGTAGATCGCGGTCGGTGACGATCGCCCATCCGTCGGGCCGGTCGATCAACAGGCACGACACGCGTTCGTCGCGCATGCGCATCGCCGCGTCGGCCACGGTGGCGTTGGGGTCGATCGTCACGGGGGCACGCCGGACCAGCGCGCCGATCCGGGCGAAGCGCCGGTCGGCACCTTGGACCGCGCGTGCGACGGCGTCCGCGGCTCGAACGCGCTGACGGGCGATCGCCCACACCGAGGCGAGCGTTGTCTCGTCGCCCAGCACTGCTCGCGCCACCGCAGCGGGCACCAGGTAGCACAAGGTGTCCTCGACCGCTCGCACCGTCATCGACGGCGGCTGTGCCGACAGGACCGAGATCAGGCCGAACAGCTCGCCGGATTCCAACAGGTCGATGACGACGTCCCCGGTTACGAGTTCGAGTTCGCCCTTGCGCACGACACCGACGGCGTCGGCCGGCTCGCCGCCTTCGACCAGGATCGCCTGGCCGGCGGGCAGGTGCACGATCTGCAGCGCACCGGCGATGGCCCCGAGTTGTTCGTGGTTGAGTTCGGAGAACGGGTGGTGCTGTCGCAGGAACGCCATCGGCTCCATGGCAGCAGTATCCCGCTCGGCCGGTAGACTCGCCGCGTTCGCATGCGTGTCCTGCGTGTCCTGTTTCCGATCGTGTCGCTGGCGGTGCTCGTGTCGTGCACCGGCGACGGGACGACCACGTCCACGACGGTCCCGTCGTCGGCTCCCACTTCGGGCAGCGCCGTGGATCCGCTCGTGCCCTATTCCCCCCAGGCCACGCCGTTTCAGGAGCGCACCACGGGGTTCATCCCCGACACGCTCACGCTGCTGACGACAGACGGCGGCACGCTCTACCTGACGCCGATCACGACGACACTGACGCAGGAATTCGTCGACGGCGGACGTGCGATGACCGTGTACCTCACCGTGGAGAACCCCGGTGAGACCGCGTGGACCGGCACGATCGGCACCGACGCCCAGGTCACCGATCTCGATGCGAAGGTGTTCCCGGCCGTGGCGCCCGCGCCGGGCGATCTGCATCCCGACGCCGAGCGCTACGGTGGATCCAACCACAGCCTCCTCAAGCCGGTCACGGTGAAGCCGGGCGGTTCCGTGTCGGGCGCGCTGGTGTTCCACATCATCGGAGGCAACCGTGCGATCACCCTGCGCATCAGCTTGGACGGCGGGACCACCTGGGGTGAGTGGGCGACCAACCTCGGGGTCTTCTAGCTATGGCCGTCGCCGACCCGATCCGGCTCACCAGCCTGAGCCACGGCGCCGGGTGCGCGTGCAAGCTCGGCCCCAGCCAGCTCGCGGAGGTCATGGCGCTCCTTGGCCCATCGGCGCCGAGCGACGACGTGATCGTGTCGGAATCCAGCGGCGACGACGCCGCGGTGTATCGGCTCCCCGACGGCAGCGGGCTCGTCTTGACGATCGACTTCTTCACCCCGCTGGTCGACGACGCGTTCGATTGGGGTCGGATCGCTGCCGCCAACGCGTTGAGCGACGTGTACGCGATGGGCGGTACGCCGACCGTTGCGCTCAACGTCGCTGGGTGGCCGGTCGACGTGCTGTCCCTCGAGCTGCTCGCCGATGTGCTTCGGGGCGGTCGCGATGTCGCGGCACAGGCCGGGATCGCGGTCGTGGGCGGTCACACCATCACGACCGAGAAGGAGCCTTTGTACGGGATGGTCGTCGCCGGGCTCGTCGATCTGGACGCGATGCTGCGCAACACCGCCGCGCGACCGGGCATGGGGCTGGTTCTCACCAAGCCGATCGGCGTCGGCATGATCACCACGGCATCCAAGCGCGGCGTTGCGACCGGCGATCAGCTCGCAGCCGCCGTCGCGGTGATGACCACGCTGAACGCGGCCGCATCACGCGCAGCCGTCGATTCGGGCGTGCGTGCGGGCACCGACGTGACTGGATTCGGCTTGCTCGGTCACTTGCGGAAACTGCTCGAGGCCAGCGGCTGCGCGGCCACGGTAGACGCCACCGCGGTCCCGGTGCTCGATGGCGTGTTGGATCTCGCGCAACGCGACGTCGTTGCGGGGGGCACGAAGCGCAACCACGCCTGGTTGAACCCGACCACCGAGTGGGGGAAGTGCACCCAACCCGAGCAGATCGTGCTGGCCGACGCCCAAACGAGCGGCGGCTTGTTGCTGGCAACCGAGGACCCGGCAGGTCTCGTGGCGGCTCTGCGTGCAGGAGAGGTCGAGGCGTGGCCCATCGGCGATGTGACGGACGCAACGCCGGGCCGCATCGACGTCGTGGGTCGCCTGCAGGCCTCGTAGCGATTCCTGGAATAACCGACCCCACTGGTAGCATTTGCACCTGCAACGAACGCGCCCGCGTCTCGTGCCGGCGACCTCTCGGAGTGAGCGATGGCTGAGCTGGACGGTGTCCTCCATAAGGAGATCGTGGAGCAAGGGCTCCGCGAGTTCCCCAACGAGTGCTGCGGATTGATCGCGGCCGCGGACGGCGTGCCCTGCAAGGTGTTCGCGATGACCAACGTCGACGCTAGTCCGGCGACCTACCGGCTCGACGGCAAGGAACAGCTCCAGGTGTTCGATCAGATGGACGACCAGGGGCTCGAGTTGTGGGCGATCTACCACTCCCACACGCACTCCGAGGCCTACCCGAGCGAGACCGACATCCGCCTCGCGTTCTACCCGGATGCGCGCTACATCGTGTTGTCGCTCGCCGAGCGCTCCGAGCCCGTGACACGCTCCTTCAGCATCGTCCAGGGCGAGGTCACCGAAGAGGAGCTGACGATCACATGACCGACCCGCAGCAGACCGGGAGGTTCACCGAAGAGCAGGTGCAGCGCTACGCGCGGCACATCATCCTGCCCAACATCGGGGGAGCGGGGCAGCGCAAGCTGCTCGATGCGAGCGTGCTGTGCATCGGCGCGGGAGGGCTCGGCTCGCCGGTCGCGATGTACCTTGCCGCCGCCGGCGTGGGCAAGCTCGGGGTGGTCGATTTCGACCGCGTCGACGTGTCGAACCTGCAGCGCCAGATCCTGCACACCGATGCGGACGTGGGTCGGCTCAAGGTCGACTCCGCGGTCGAGCACTTGCGCGCGATCAATCCGACGATCGAGGTCGTCGGTCACGACACGCTGCTGTTCTCCACGAACGTGTTCGACGTGTTCGAAGGTTACGACGTGATCGTCGACGGCACCGACAACTTCCCGGTTCGCTACCTGGTGAACGACGCGACGCAGTTCACGGGCAAGCCGCTCGTGTATGGCTCGATCTACCAGTTCGAGGGTCAGGCCACCGTGTTCATGCCCGGTCAAGAGACCCCGTGCTACCGGTGCTTGTTCCCCTCACCGCCACCGCCCGGCACCGTGCCGAGCTGTGCGGAAGGGGGCGTGTTCGGCGTGCTGCCCGGCGTGATCGGCTCGATCCAGGCGACGGAGGCGATCAAGCTGATCACCGGTGAGGGGCAGACGCTCGAAGGTCGCCTCATGCTGTATGACGCCCTGCACATGGAGTTCCAGGAAGTGAAGATCCGCTGGGACGCGGACTGCCCGGTGTGCGGCAAGGAGCCCACCATCACCGAACTGATCGACTACGAACAATTCTGCGGCGTGCCCGCCCGCTGAGACGCATCGAAGGAGACCGAACCGTCATGGCTGTCACCGTCAAGCTCCCCACGATCCTCCGCAAGTTCGCCGGCAACGAGGCACGCGTGTCCGCCGAAGGCGCCACGCTCGCCGAGGTGCTGAAGGACCTCGAGTCGCGCTACCCCGGCATCACGAAGAACGTGATCGCCGAGGACGGCGGGCTGCACCGGTTCATCAACGTCTACGTGAACGACGAGGATGTTCGCTATCTCGGT
>JANMPG010000280.1:0-2367 GCA_031369745.1 Actinomycetes bacterium | reverse complement strand
GCGCCTGGTCGAACCAGCTCGCCTTCCAGTTCGGGTCGCCGCTCTTTTCCTGGATCCCGGCCCAGATCAGCAGCGGCTTGTTCTTGGTCGCGCCCCAGTCGTAGAACGATCGGTAGAGCTCCTCGAACGACGCGAAGTTGTTGATCGGCACCGCCGAACCGCCGATCCAGTCGACGTAGGCGTCGCCCGGGTAGAACTGCGGACCCACGTCCTTCTTGAAGCTCGCCGCGCGCGGCGCCCAGACCCACTCGACGTTGTTCGCGCCGCGGGTGGCGAAGATGTCGTAGATGTGGCGCCAGGCTTGGATGAACTCCGCCGGGGTCCCGATGTACTCGCGATCGCCCGGTGACTGGTCCATCTCCCAATTGAAGCGCAGGAGCACCGGCCCCGAGAGAGCCTTCATCCCGTCGGCGGCGGCCCTGATCACGTCGTCGTACTGGCCGGCGGCGATCTTGGCCGCCCGGTTGCCGTCGGGCGTGTCGTCGGTGCCCCGCCACGAGATCAGTGGCAATTGCCCCCTGTCGAGCTGCCACTGCTCGAAGTTGTAGCTGTGATCGGTGAACGGGTGGTACTTGTTCGCGATCGCGAGCTTGCGGCCGACCTTGCCCTCCAGTGAGGTCACCGCGTCGAAGATCGACTGTCCGGACTTGGCGTTCGCGTAGGCGCCCCACATCACGCCTGTCGCGGGGGCCGACGTCGTCGAAGCGCTGAACGCTGCCGGCGCGGTCAGGAGCGCGGCCAGCATCGCGATCGAGATCGCGGTGCCGAGCGCGCCGGCGCCCCATCGGGACCACCGACGCCTTCGTAGGGCCGTGCGGGTCATACCAGGCCTCCCCTCGGTTCTGTACGTCTTCCTTCGGCGGGACGAACGGGGGTCCTGGAGGGGGTGGGTGGGGGATTTCGTGGTCAGGAAGTACTAGTCCCGGGGTCGTAAGCCCATGGGAGAGAACCATCCCCCATGTGTGGGCTACCCGTTGCCCCAGGGGAAATCGTCCGGTACCATACGCACCTCGGTGTAGTCCGTGTGCCGTACCCCCAGAATGCTTGTCCTCGAACGCGACGCGAAGGAGTCCCCCCCCGATATGCGACGCTCCCTCGGAACCCTATTGGCCGCGATGCTGGTCGTGGCCGCGGTGCCCCAGGCCGCGTCGGCGGCACTCCCGCTGACGCCCGACCTCACCTGGGGCACGAACGGCAAGGTCAACGCGATCCTGCGCGTCGGTAACTCGATCTATCTAGGCGGTGACTTCACCGCTCTGCAAGACCCGGTGACCGATGCGACGGTGCAACGGGCGTTCATCGGCTCCATCGACGCGATCACGGGACAGCCGACCTCGTTCGCCCCGACGCTGAACGGTACGGTGTTCGCCTTCGCGGTCTCGCCCGACGGGACGAGGCTCTACGTGGGCGGCAACTTCACGACCGTGAACGGGGCTAATCAGCGCCGCATCGTGCAGTTCGACACCGCCACGGGGCAGCGGACATCGTGGAAGCCGAGCCCAGGCGCGCCGAACAACGTCGTCCGCGCGATCGCCGTCTCGACGGATCGCGTGTACATCGGCGGCGCCTTCACCAGCCTGGGAACGACCAGCGTCATGCGCCTCGCGGCGCTCAGCCCCACGACCGGCGCGCAGGTCCCCGGGTTCAACCCCACCGCCGACAACCTCGTGCGTGACATCGTCCTGGCATCGAACCGCCTGTGGCTCGGCGGCAACTTCTCCAACGTGAACGGCACCAGTCAGAACAAGCTGGCCGCGATCGACCCCACGATGGGCGCCACGATCGGCGGCGTGTACCACCCGAGCTACCCGATCCTGGACCTGGCAGCGGGCACGCGGCTCTACGCCGCGGGCGGCGGCGGCGGCGGCAAGGCGCTCGCGGTGAACCTGGCCACGGGCGCGAAGATCTGGGAGAAGAAGACCGACGGCAACGTGCAGGGCGTCGACGTCTTGAACGGCACGGTGTTCGCGTTCGCGGTCTCGCCCGACGGGACGAGGCTCTACGTGGGCGGCAACTTCACGACCGTGAACGGGACCACCCAGCGCCGGATCGTGCAGTTCGACACCGCCACGGGGCAGCGGACCTCCTGGAAGCCGACCGGCTGGCCGAACAACGTCGTCCGCGCGATCGCGGTGACGACGGATCGGGTGTACATCGGGGGCGCCTTCACGAGCTTGGGCACGACCACCGCGACGCGGATCGCGGCACTCAGTCCCACGACCGGCGCGCAGGTCTCCGGGTTCAACCCCACGGCCGACGGCCTCGTCCGCGACATCGTCCTGGCATCGAACCGCCTATGGCTCGGCGGCAACTTCTCCAACGTGAACGGCACCAGTCAGAACAAGCTGGCCGCGATCGACCCCACGA
>JANMPG010000244.1:0-7020 GCA_031369745.1 Actinomycetes bacterium | reverse complement strand
CAGTTATCAGCGCCAGGGTGCCGAACAACCTGGCTCGTTCCGTCCCGAAGAAGACCGCAAAGTCTTGCGGTCCAGCGATCCGCTCCGATGCCGCGGGGGTGTCCTCGTCGGTCGATCCCTCGGTCACATCAGTAACCATGCTTCAGTCGGCGGATTCGTTCACGCGCATCTGAGGAATCACTAGGGTCCGCCCCGGGTTTGGTTGGGTCCCGAATGTGGCCCCCTGATAGGCTGGGTTTTCCGACCCTTCGAGGAGCTGATACATCGTGGACAGGCCGGAGATCATCCTGGCCCCGGGGCCTACCCCGATCCCGCCTGAGGTCTTGCTGGCCCAGGGCAGCCCGCTCGTCTATCACCGCGGTCCCGGCTTCGGCCGACTCATGCGCGACGTCACCGAGCGCTTGCGCCAGCTGTACCGCACGGACGTGGCCGAGATCTTGCTGATGACCTCGTCCGGTACGGGCGGTCTCGAGTCGGCGGTGCAGAACCTGTTCTCGCCGGGTGACGAGGTGCTCGTGCCGCTCGCGGGCTTCTTCTCGCAGCGTTGGCAGCGTCTGGCCACCGCGTACGGCCTGACCGTGCACACGACCGAGGACGAGTGGGGGACCAAGCTCGATCCCTCCTCGCTCGCGGCCGCGTTGGCGGCCAATCCCGGCGTCAAGGCCGTGCTGCTCACCCAATCCGAGACCTCGACCGGCGTGATCCAGCCGATCGAACAGCTTGCCGCCGTTGCCCGCGAGGCCGGCGCGCTCGTCGTCGTCGATGTGGTCTCCAGCCTGGGGGCGGTCCCCTTCTCGTTCGACGACTGGGGCATCGACGTGGCCGTCGGCGGATCGCAGAAGGCCCTGTCCGCGAGTCCCGGCATCGCGTTCGTCGCGATCGGTGAGCGCGCGAGAGCGGCATCGGAGTCCGCGACCTTGCCGAAGTTCTATTTCGACTGGCGCGAATACCGAACGTTCGCCTCGCTTCCGGACCCGGAGAACCCGTGGACGCCGGCGATCAGTGTGATGCAGGGGCTGGACGCCGCATTGAAGCTGTACTTCCAAGACGGCGTCGACGCCGCGCTCGTTCGTCACCAGACGCTCAGTCGCGGGGTCAAGGACGGGGTGCGCGCGATCGGCCTGGATCTGTTCGGGGAGGGCCTCGAGGACAACTGGACCGTGACGGCCATCCGTGCCCCCGAAGGCATCACCGCAGACGAGATCTGCGACCGCATCCGTTCGGACTTCGGGTGCGTGCTCGCGCCCGGTCAGGGCCCGCTGAAAGGCAAGGTCTTCCGGATCGGGCACTTCGGCTACGTCAGTGAGCTCGACATCATCCGTGGTCTTTCGGCGCTGGAGATGACGCTCGGGCGGCTCGGCTACCCGGTGAAGCTCGGCGCAGCGGTCGCCGCGGCCGAGCAGGTGTTCCAGGGGGCTCCCTGAGCGTGCGCGTTCTCGTGACCGAGACCCTGTCGCAACAGGGGCTGGACCTGCTCGCCAAGGATTTCCAAGTCGACGTACGAACCGACCTTGCCAAGGGCGATCTCGCGGCCGAGATCGCGGGGTACGACGCGCTGATCATCCGCAGCGCCACCCAGGTGACCGCCGCGGTGCTCGAAGCCGCCACAGGTCTGAAGGTCGTGGCCCGCGCCGGCATAGGCCTGGACAACGTCGACGTCGACGCGGCGACCAGACGAGGCGTCATGGTCGTCAACGCGCCGCAGTCCAACATCATCTCTGCCGCGGAACAGACGCTCGCCTTGTTGTTGGCGCAAGCTCGCAACATCCCGCAGGCGCACGCCGACCTGATCGAGGGTCGGTGGGAGCGTTCGAAGTGGGAAGGGGTCGAGCTTGCGGGCAAGACGATCGGCCTGGTGGGCCTTGGTCGCGTGGGCTCTCTGGTCGCGGCCCGAGCGGCCGGGTTCGGCATGCGCGTGATCGCCTTTGACCCATACGTGAGCGGCGATCGCGCCAAGGAGATGGGCGTGGAGATCATGCCGACGCTGGAGGCCGTGCTCGTGCAGTCCGACTTCATCAGCGTGCATCTGACCCGCACGCCCGAGACGGAAGGGCTGCTCGGCGAGAAAGAACTGCGCATGATCAAGCCGGGCGCCCGGCTCGTGAACACGGCCCGCGGTGGCATCGTCGACGAGGCCGCGCTCGCCAAGGCGTTGGAGGACGGACATCTGGCGGGCGCGGCGCTCGACGTGTTCGCCGACGAGCCCACCACCGACTCCCCGCTGTTCGGACTGCCGAACGTCGTCGTCACGCCGCACCTGGGCGCATCGACGCGCGAGGCGCAGGACAAAGCCGGGATCACCGTCGCGGAGATGGTCCGGCTCGCATTGAAGGGTGAGTTCGTGCCGTACGCGGTCAACGTGTCGGCGGGCGCCGAGGTCGTGGAGATCGTGCGGCCGTTCGTGCCGTTGGCCGAGCATCTGGGCGCGCTCGCCGCGGGGCTGGCCGGCACGGGCGTGCGTAGCGTCGTCGCTTCGTATCTCGGTCGTATCGCCGAGCACGACACGCGCGTGCTGACGCTGGCGATCCTCAAGGGCATCCTCGGTCGCTCGGTGAACGAGCCCGTGACGTTCGTGAACGCACCGATGCTCGCCCGCGATCGTGGCGTTGCCGTGAGCGAGATGCGCTCGACCGTGAGCCAGGACTACGTGTCGCTGATCTCGATACAGGCCGAGACCGATGAAGGACCCGTCAGCGTCGAAGGCACGATCGTGGCGAAGGACTCGATGCGGGTGATCCGCATCGACGGTTTCGACGTGGAGGTGGGTCCCGCGGACCGGATGGTCTTCTTCCGCTACGAGGATCGCCCGGGCATCATCGGCAAGGTTGGCACGATCTTCGGTGAGGCCGGCATCAACATCGCAACGATGGACGTCGGTCGCCGCAGGCAAGGCGGGGAGGCCCTGATGGTGCTGACCGTCGACTCCGAGGTGCCCGCGGCGACGCTCGACACCGTGGCCGCGGCGATCGAAGCGAGCCACATCCGCGCCGTCACGCTCATCTGATCGGGCAACGATCCGCATCCCGAACGCCGATGTGCTCGACTCGGGCGCGCCGCTCGTGATACCTTTTCGGGGTTATGGAACGGATGCGGATCAAAGCAGGAGTGACGGGCGCCTTCTAGCGCGCCCGCGCGATCCCGCGCACCCTGCCTCGCTCGATCCCCCCGTACCAGCCCCTCCAGGAGCACTCCATGTTGACTCTGTATCCCACAGCTGCGCGTTCGAAGATCCGTCGTTTGGCGACCGGACGTTTGATCTCGGTCACCGGCGGAGCCGCCGCGTACACAGCCCTGAACTACACCGTGTGGAATCGCACGCATTCGCCTGGGATGCAGGCGTTGTCGCTGCTGCTCACCTTTGGAGTGGCGGGCATCCTCGGACCCGTGGGCGGCGCGTTGGGGGACCGTTTCGACCGCCGAAAGGTAATGATCTGGTCCGAGGCGATCTCGACGCTGTTCTTCGTTGCGATGGTGTTCGCACACCGGCCGATCGTGCTGATCCTGCTCGCATTCGGATCCGCGCTGACCGAGCTGCCGTTCTTCACGGCATCGCGAGCGGCGATCCCGAACCTGGTTGACGACGAGGACGACATCAGCTGGGCGAACAGTCTCGTGACGGTGGGCGTGCACGCGGGCATCGCCGTCGGGCCACTGATCGGCGGCGTGTTGATCGCGCAGGCGAGCGCTTCCTGGGTCTTCGGCCTGAACGCGCTCACCTTCGTCGTGTCGATCGCGCTGACGTTGACGGTTCGCGGCCCGTTCCAGCGCGTGCAGGAGGGCGATGACCCCGACGAGCACAAGGGGCTCGCCGCGGGCGCAGCGTTCTTGTGGCGGGACCCGGTGATGCGTCGTATGACGCTCGCGTGGTTCGTGTTCGTCCTCGGCATGGGGATGGGCATGGTCGCCGACGCCGCCCTCGCGGAGGACTTCGGCCTGCAGTCGGTCGGGTTCGCCGCGTTGATCGCCTGCTGGGGGACCGGTTCGGTCGTTGGCTCCGGGCTCGGCAGATTCCTGAAACCCAAGACCGAGCCCGTGTGGCTGGTCGCCGGCTCGTTCGCGATCTCGGTCGCGGCATTCGGCGTCGGGTTCGCTCCGCTGTTCGTGCTCGTGTTGGTGTCGTTGTTCGCGATGGGGGCCGCCGACGGCATCACGATGGTCGCCGAGACCAGCATCATGCAGCGACGCACGCCCGATGCCGTGCGCAGCCGCACGATGGCTGCGTTCGAGTCGGTGCTGTCGCTCGGCTTGGCGGCCGCGTACCTGATGGCCGGTCCGGTGCTGCATCGGATCGGACCGCAGGCCACCTATCGGCTGGGAGGCGTCTCGGCGCTCGTCGCGGCCGTCCTGCTCATCCCGATGCTGCGTCTTGGCCATGACGATGACGGCGGGCGTGGCGATGCGATCGTCGAAGCACACGGCGATCCGGAGCGCGCGTACGAGGCGCTCGGCGACGTGATCGGCGGAGTGCCCCGCTACACGTCGGCCGAAGCGCTCGAGTCCGAGCTGCCGGCGGCCGAGACACCGCAGCGCCGCTCGGCCTAGCGGGCGGACCCATGTGGGTCCGCCCGCGCCGGTCCCGCCTACCGCTCCACGCTGGTCGCGGCATATCCTGCCGTCATGAGCGCATCGCATCGCTACGACGCCGTCGTGATCGGGGGCGGCCACAACGGGCTCGTTGCCGCCGCCTACCTCGCCAAGAAGGGAGCGAGCACCATCGTCCTGGAGGCTCGCGCCAAGACCGGCGGAGCTGCCGACACGATGAGTCCGTGGCCCGATGCGCCCGAGTTCAAGGTCACGACCCTGAGCTACGTCATGAGCCTGATGCCCGACACGATCCTGCAGGACCTGCAGCTCGAACGTCATGGCTATCGAAGCGTCCCCACCGGCCCGTATTTCGTGCCGTTTCCCGACGGGCGCTACATCATCCAGCACGACGATCCCCAGATGAACTACGAGGAGTTCGCGAAGTTCTCCAAGAAGGATGCCGACGCGCTCGAGCAGTGGGACGCCTGGATCGGCGGCCTGGCCGACGTGCTCGGTCCGCTGCTGATGAGCACCCCGCCGCGGGTCGGCTCGCACGCGGTGGGCGACCTGTACGAGCAGCTGAAGACCGCGTGGCGGTTCCGCGGGCTCACCGTGCAGGGTGTGGCCGACGTCACCAGGCTCATGACCATGTCGATCGTCGACATCTTGGATCGGTTCTTCGAATCCGATCAGGTCAAGACCGTCATGGCTCTCAACGGGCTGATCGGGACGTGGGCGGGCCCGCACGAGCCGGGGACCGGCTATGTGATGGCACACCACTCGATCGGCGATGTCGGCAACGGCCAGGTCGGCGCATGGGCCACCCCGATCGGGGGGATGGGCGCGGTCGCCGACGCGATCGAAGCCAGCGCCCGCTCCTTCGGCGCCGAGATCCGCGTCGACGCGCGGGTCGATCGCATCCTCACGACGAACGGCGCCGTATACGGCGTGGCCTTGGCATCTGGCGAGGAGATCACGGCGCCGATCGTGGTGGCGGCCACGCATCCGCAGATCACGTTCCTGCGCCAGCTGGATGCGAGCGACCTGCCGCCCGCGTTCGTTGAGGACATCCGCAACTGGAAGTCGCGCAGCGGCACCGTGAAGATCAACCTGGCCCTGGACAAGGCGCCGGTGTTCTCCTCCAAGCCCGACCAGGCGGACCTCACCGGTGGCTTCGAGCTCGCGCACTCCGTGTCATACCTCGAGACCGCGTTCGAGCAGGCGCGCAGCGGCGTCGCGGCGACCGCGCCCTTCAGCGACGGGTGCATGCCGACGTTCGCCGACCCCTCCCTTGCACCCGAGGGCAAGCACATCGTGTCGCTGTTCACGCAATGGTGCCCTTCCGAGTGGGCCGACGAGCCCGACGATATCGAGCTCGACGCCTACGCCGATCGCGTGATCGCCGGGTACGACGAGCTGGCGCCCGGCTTCGCCGACAGCGTCCTGCACCGCCAGGTCCTCGGGCCCCACGAGATGCAGGAAGGCTGGGGACTGGTGGGCGGCAACATCTTTCACGGGGAGCTATCGGCCGAGCAGCTGTTCCACATGCGTCCTGCTCCCGGCTACGCGGACTACCGCACGCCGATCGACGGCCTCTACCAGTGCTCGAGCGCGACTCATGCGGGGGGCGGCGTCACGGGCATCCCGGCATACAACTGCGTCCGGGAGATCATGCGAGATCGTCGCAGGGCCAAGCGACGCATCCGAGTGACGCGCTAGCCTGGGCGCGTGGAGCCACTCACCGGCAAACTCCTGCTGTCCAACGCGACCCTGTTCGACCCGAACTTCCGTCGAACGGTCGTGCTGGTGGGCCACCACGACGATGACGGCGCCGTTGGTGTTGTGCTCAATCGGCCGCTCGGCGTGTCGGTGGAAGCAGCCGTGCCCCCGCTGTCGGGCTTGGTCCAAAGCGGAGACGAGATGTTCGACGGTGGTCCGGTGCAACCCGACGCCGCCGTGGTCGTGGCGGAGTTCGTCGATCCGGCCCCGGCCATGGTCATCGCGTTCGGCTCGGTCGGGTTCCTGCCCGAGGAAAGCGATGTCGAGGACCACGGGGCGATCGTGCGCGCCCGGGTGTTCGCCGGCTACTCCGGCTGGGGTCCGGGCCAGCTCGAGCAGGAGCTCGCCGAAGACGCGTGGCTGGTCACGGGCGCAACAGAGACTGACGTCTTCACCGAACAGCCCGAGCGCTTGTGGGAACGCGTCGTGGAGCGACTCGGTCCGAGCTACGCGATGCTGCGCACGATGCCACTCGACCCCTCGGCGAACTGATGACCGGTTCGCTGTCCTTCGATGATGCCGCGGAGGTGTATGACCGGACCCGGCTGACCGATGCCGCCTCGCTCGCCTCGGCGATCGATCTCTTGGACGACGCCCTGGCTCCCGGGCGCGTGCTGGAGATCGGGGTCGGGACGGGCGCCCTGGCCGTGCCGATGGCGTCGCGCGGGCGTGCACTCGTGGGGATCGATCTGTCGATGCCGATGCTCGAGAAGTTGC